>CAVBPI010000381.1:0-353 GCA_963596955.1 bacterium
TTTACCATATTCGTTGAGAGAATTTTATTAAAGGTAGGAAGATTTTTGCGTATGACAAAATAAAATGGGAATTTATTTGAGAAAGTTTGAGTATATTTGCGGTCGTTTCGGTTTTTCCGGAGACAACGGAATATCCGGACATATTATAAAGAGAAACATATTAAATTAAATACGCATTATGAAAGCATTAAGAATTTTTGCGGCTGTTCTCGTGGCCGCGCTTGCACTTTCCTGCAAGTCAAACTCAAACGTTAAGGTCGATGTGGAGCTGCCAACGCACTCTGAAGTTGACTCAGTAAGTTACCTGCTCGGCATCAACTTCGGTTCATTCCTCAAGGGCAACGGTCTCTGCG
>CAVBPI010000381.1:363-2525 GCA_963596955.1 bacterium
GTCTCTGCGACAACCTTTCCGAACTCAACATGTCGGAGCTCAAGAAGGGCATGAACGACTTCCTCAAGGCCGAGGGCAATGTCTATGACCCGGAATTCGGCAAGCAGTTCAAGATTAACCCGGAGGACATGGGACGCATCATCAACGGCTACCTCTCAAAGAAGAGCGAATACACTGCTGCCGTAAATAAGGCAAAGGGCGAGAAGTTCCTTGAGGAGAACCTCAAGAACGGCGTCGATACGACTGCCAGCGGACTTCAATATACCATCATCGAGGAAGGCGCGGAGTACAAGGTGCAGCCTAACGACACCGTTTGGGTATTCTACAGCGGAAAGACCATCGACGGCAAGGAGTTCGACGGCAACATGGACAACGAGGAACCTACGCAGTTCGTTGCAAACCGCGTAATCAAGGGCTGGACCGAGGGTCTCGGACTTCTCGGCGAAGGCGGTAAGGCAACCTTCTACATTCCGTCAGAACTCGCATACGGCGAGAGGGGCAACCGTGGCATCGAGCCTAACTCAGTGCTCATCTTCGAGGTTGAGGTTCAGAAAGTGGGCAAGTTCCAGCCTGAAGAGAAAGAAGAGACCAAGGCCGTGACTAACGAGAAAAAGACGAGGAGATAGTCTATGGCACTCGAACTTGAAGGAAAGATAATCACGAAACTACCTGTGCAGAGCGGCACCTCGTCAAGAGGCCAATGGTTCAAGCAGGAGTTCGTGATTGAATATCAGGAGGGCAACTACCCTACTCAGGTATGCATGAGCGTCTGGGGCGACGACAAGGTGAAGGACCTGGAGCAGTTCCAGGCCGGCGAGACGGTCAAGGTCTCGTTCAACCTTTCGAGCCGCGAGTACAACGGACGCTGGTATTCCGACATACGCGCATGGAGAATCGAGCGCGCCGGAGCGGCTCCTCAGGGTCAGGCACCGGCATACGGTGCTCCGGGCTTCGCGACTCCGACCGGCGCAGGCGCTCCGCAGCAGCCGGCGGCTTCATCCGCAACGGCTACGGACTTTAACTCCGGAAGCGGGGACAGTGAGGACGACCTGCCATTCTAACACGGAACCGAATAAAAAGCGGATTGCACTCCATCTTTTATTCAATTCCTTACTACAAGATTATCAATAAAAAGCGCGACTGAAACTTCTTCAGCCGCGCTTTTTATTTTATTCATCAATTTCCCAATAGCCGCCAGGGCCGAAGAGGAAGCTGTCCAGCTCGGACATCAGGCCGAGACGCCGGATGAGGTCGAGGACGGTGATGCGGTCGCGCATATATGGGACGTGCAGGAAGGCTGTTCTGAGCCCGGAGCGGGAAACTGCTGTCATCTCCGGCTCGTATGGCGCATGAACGGCCTTCAGAAGGTCGCGGAGTTCGGAGACGGTCATGAGTTCCGCCTCAAGCTTCCGCTTCAGCTCCGGCCAGCTGTCGCGGACACGGGCCAGCTGTTCCCGAAGCTGAGCCTTTTCAGGATATTTTGCGCGGCACTCTCCGACGGCTACTTCCGTCTGGTCGGACGGCAGGTCGGTGAAGGCACGGCGGGCCTCCTCTTCCATCTCCGGCCACGACGGCCACGCGGAAACGCAGGCATCCACATCTGTTGCCGAGAGGTCACGGCAGAGAAGGAACTCATAGCAGGCGGCCGAGACAAGCGAGCCGATGCCGACCTCAAAACCGTGAGGCACGGGACGGCTGGCCGAGAGGAAAGACTTGCCGCACTCGAAGCCAGGGACGGTCTCAGCGCCGGTATAGCGGAGGTCGATCATCTCCCAATAGTGTCCGAAAATGTGCTCCGTTCCGGAAGAGGGACGGCTGCTCTGATAGGTCTGCATCGCGAATCCGCTGAGTATCAGCCCCTCAGCAAGCTTTTCTATGGCAGGAACCTCGCCGGCATAGACGGCCTCAGGGTGCGCGAGCGATTTCCTCAGCCCGTCATGTACGAGAGAATAGGAAAATTCGTCTATGCACTCGCAGCCCATTGCGTCCGCGACAATCCAGTCCGCTCCCGCAGGAATCTTGGCCAGAAGGTCGGCATAGCCGGAGACGGCGAGATATTTCGGAGCCCTGGCCGCGACAGCCGGCTCCACTATGATTCCATAAGGGGCGCGGCAGTCGAAGGTCCGCTTGAAGCCGTCCTTGATTATAGATGCGCCGTAGGC
>CAVBPI010000382.1:0-2521 GCA_963596955.1 bacterium
GTCCTCACGCTTCCTGTAATAGTAGAGGAACACGAGGCACGGAATCGTCAGCAGGTTCAGCAGGTGCACGCCTATCGAGAGACCCATCAGGAAGCAGATCAGCACAATCCATCGGTTCGCGTAAGGCTCGTCCGCCTGCTCGTACCACTTCGTCATCGCCCAGAACACGATTGCCGTGAAGAGTGAGGACATCGCATAGACCTCACCCTCGACCGCCGAGAACCAGAACGTGTCGGAGAAGCAGTATGCGAGCGCCCCGACGGCTCCGCTTCCGTAAATCGCGAGCGCCTTGCCTATGGAGTAGCGTCCGTCTTCGTTGGGTTTCACGATGCGCTTTGCGAGAAACACAATCGTGAGATAGAGGAAAAATATCGTCAGCGCCGAGCATATCGCGCTCATCGAGTTCACCGCCACGGCCGCGTGCATCTTGTCCGTAAACATCGTGCAGAACCGCGCAATAAGCTGAAACACAGGGTTTCCCGGCGGATGTCCGACTTCGAGTTTATATGACGACGCGATGAACTCCCCGCAGTCCCAGAACGATGCGGTGGGTTCGATTGTGAGAAGATATGTGAGCGCGGAAATCACGAACACGACCGCCGAGGTCACATAATTCCAGAGATTGAATCTTTTTTTGTCCATATAATTATATGTGCGGCTCCTTGCGAAGCCCCTGTTTGTCCTCGACTTCTTGCGAAGCCTCATTTTGTTTGTCGAATAACCTGCAAATATACAAATAGATTGGCTATATTTGCAAAAAATAAACAAGGGACTTGATTGCCCAGACAAAAGATTATGGCAGCGGACAACGATTGGAAAAGCAGGCTCGGGGTTGTGTTCTCGACCAACCCTGACTTTCAGTATCAGACAGATGACGAGCCAGAGACTGAGACGCTTGAACCGTCTCGGCAGCGGCTCGTGGTGAAGATTGACCGTAAGGGGCGGGCCGGGAAACAGGTTACGCTCGTGAGCGGATTCGTGGGAAGCGATGACGACCTGAAGGAGCTGGGGAAGATGCTCAAGGTAAAGTGCGGAGTCGGCGGCAGCGCCAAGGACGGGGAGATTGTCATTCAGGGCGATTTCCGAGACCGGGTGACGGAGCTGCTGAAGGGGGCCGGGTACAACGCGAAAAGAGGGAACTGACGGCCGCGGCACAAAGATCTCTCACTTCGTTCGAGATGACATAACGGGATTCCACCTGTCATTTCGAGTTTAACGAGAAATCTTTGCGCAGGCAGATATATTTAAGAAAACATGGACACTGAACAACTTACATTGACAATTGCGACCGGAGTGGCGATGCTGATGTTCCTGCCGGTGCTGCCCCAGTTCGTGAATATGTTTCCGAAACTGTGGTCGGGACTGTTCAGGACCGCGACCTGCATACGAATCGAGGACAGCAAGAAGGTTCAGCGAAGCCGTGACCTGCTCTTCTGGCTCAGCCTCCCGGCGCTGGTCACGCTCGTCTGGAAAAGCGGCCTGTATTCCCCCGGCTGGATGGCAGGGCTCAATGCCCCGCTTAGTCTGGCGGCCGTCGCCGGGGTAATGGCCGGGTATGGCCTTCTGCGCGCCGCGCTGTCTCATATACTCCCTTTCCGCAGGTTCAGCTCCAAAGTCCACGATACCGCAGTCGGATGCCCCAAGAATTTCTGGCTTCTGCTCGTGTCGGTGCTGTTCCTCGCCGCCGTGACACTGGGATTCTGCAAGCTTCCCCACGACATCGCACGCATCATAACGCTTTGTCTGACAGGAGCATTATATCTGCTCTTTTTGATTCGAAGATTTCAAATTTTTGCCTATGATAGCAATTATTTGACAGCAATTTTGTACCTTTGCGCCCTTGAAATTTTGCCGACAGCATTGCTTGTGACCTCGGCAGTGATTTTTTAGACAGTTTTCGGCGTATTTCCGCCGATTTATTGACGAACTTTAAAAAGACATGAGCGCAAAGAATATTCTCATCTCACAGAAGCAGCCGCAGACGGCCTCTCCTTACGATGCACTTGCTGAAAAATTCGGAGTCAAGTTCGACTTCCTCCCATTTTTCCAGATGGAGCCGCTGACATCACGCGAGTTCAGGACACAGAAAATCAACATCTCCGACTACACGGCCATCGTGTTCTCGGCAAGGACGACCATCGACGCGTTCTTCCAGCTCTGCGACGAGCTCCGTGTCAGGATTCCCGAGACAATGAAGTATTTCTGCACGACGGAAATCGTCGCGAACTACCTCCAGAAGCACATCGTCTATCGCAAGAGGAAGATTTTCTTCGGGGACGGGAAGCCGGAGTCCGTCATGAGCCTCATCGGCCCGAAGCACAAGGGCGAGAAGTTCCTCATAACCACAAGCGACTCAGCCGGCAAGGACGCGATTACCAGGCTCTTCGAGACGACGCAGTACGATTTCACGACCGGCGTTTTCGTCAAGTCGGTTCCGCATGACCTCACGGCCGTGGATCTTCACAAATATGACGTGATTGTCGTGTTCAACGCCGCCGACGTGAAGTCCCTCTACGCTAAC
>CAVBPI010000383.1:0-2509 GCA_963596955.1 bacterium
GTTTTAGTCCGCGGACCTTTCTCGCAGAGCAGGATACAAGCGGTCGTAAGCGCGTCATCGAAAGCCGTCTTTTTAAAATCAACGACAATAATATGTCTGAGGGTACCGCTCTCCAGCAACGCGCGCTTAACTTCCACGCCATAATCTGAATTAAGAAACTCAGATGGAATTATATAAGCCATACGCCCATTGTCACGTAATTGGTATATGGATTTCAGCAAAAACAAAGTATAAAGGTTTGTGAATCCATTCAGATGGACATTCAGATGCTTATTTACAATGGGGATATATCGAGAGTTATCATAATCATGGAACTTTAGGTATGGAGGATTGCAGATTATTCCATCATATCTTTCATCCCATGGCGCCATTATGTAATTGTCTACGTTTATTGTAAGACTCAGGCCGTAGGAAGAGAAATTATTCGTGGCAAAACTTGCTATTCTTTTGTCAGTTTCATAACCGACAACATGCACTGACGGGTTTATTTTTGCCATACATCGGCTGAATACGCCAAGTCCGAAGGCCGGTTCCAATATTTGTGCCCCTTCACGACAACCGGAAAGAACCCATCTTGCCATAAAATCGGCTATCCGTTCAGGTGTGAAGAACTGAGCGAATCGCTTTCTGTGGGCGATGTCTGTAATCTTACAATATTCTTTTTCTGTAATCATAAGCTGTACCCAAACAGTTCCTCAAATTCTCTGTTATCCAGAATTGCCTGACCTCCGTCGAATTTGACATAAAACAGAAGTCTTCCTTTATTGAGTTCCTTTCTGACACTTGTGTGATAGGGCTCACTAACTGTTTGTGCAAGACATATGCAATCTTGTGCCGGAATCTTTATGGTGGTCTTGTTCTGATTTTTGGAATCTTGCTCAATGAAATACTTCTCGTCTTCTTTATTCGGATCGGAAACAAGTTCCATAATCTGTTTGAAGGAAATTCCATAAATTTTGTCAAAGAATACCTGTGCATAGAAATGTGGAACATCATAAGTCATAATCCACTTATGCACAACTTTCAAATCTTCAACCTTGGGGGTTATTGACAGCGAATTTCTCTTCTGAATCGTTTTCAGGCATTTTTTCATTGCGGATAGGTGCGAAGACAATTCTTGCAGACGTAACGAAGAGTGCCATGTCGGGACGCGATAGTCAATGCTTCTAACCGAAACGGCATCGAGTTGCAGTAACAACGGAATCAGTTCAGGACGTTTCTGTTCCAGCAAATCCATATAATCGGACACCACAATGTCTCTAATGCGAATTACTTCAGCCGTATTTTCTTCTATCACTCGATTCGCTTCGGAATTGTATTTGTTTATAAGAAAAGCGCTTGAGCGAACCTCAATACCTACAATTGCTTTTCTCACATATGAATCAATCCTATTCCCGGAAAATCGGCTGATGTCATAGCCTAATGATGTGTCAAAATCCTCTTTCTTGAAAAGGAGAATATCGGGTCGTTTCCCAATTGTGTCCAATTCCGCCTGATATGCAATGAAAAAGTCTTCAAATCCCTCATCACCAGCCACGATATCATCCGACTTGCCATATTTCACGGCTACTATTCTTTCTGAATTCTCATTGACTGCACGAAGAATTACATCTTCCGCCCAATCACCCTGCTGCTTGTTCGTAATGAACTCAGATGATGCTTGAGTTGGAATCGTTGCTACGCAACGAGGCTCCGAGAAATCAATAAGCCCGGTATGTATGCGCTTGCAAATATTGTTTATCTCATCTTTGTATGTGTTCATAATCATCCATTAGGGGTATTTATAAATTATACCGAATATTCGGCAGTGTGCCGATTCTAGGGTATAAAGATACAAAAAATCCTTATAATATGCCGCTCATATAGATAGTGCGTTGTTCACAATCACTTTCCAACGGTCGTCAGTTTCGAAGCCTATGCCGATGGCGGCGCTGGCTCTGAGGGGTGTCGGGCGGAAGGTCATGCCGGAGTCGGCACAGAGACGGTAGAGCTCGGACGCGCGGGAATGCGCCTGAACGGCATTGAGAAGGTAGCCGAGGCGTTGGATTACCGCCGTCGGAAACTCTTGGAGAATGGCCGATTTGTCGGCTCCGAACTCAATCTTGTCGGCAAGGAACGTGAGAGCCTCGGCTACGCGGACGAGACCTCCTGCCTCGCTTTCCTTCTGGACTAGGTCCAGTGCCGTGAGCAGAGGTGACGATACATTGACCGGACCGAACGCGGTCTCGACGCGGCAGATTTCCGAGGACACGTCGTTTTGTCTGGCGTAGAACTTCACCGGCCGCTTCTTGCGCCTTCCGAGGGTCATCCGCTCCCCGATGACCATCACCGAAAAGTCCTCGTCTTCTCTCTCATTCCCGCCCCCGCTGCCGCTTTCATCCCCGAAGCCTCTCCCGCATCCTCCATCGCCTACCGCACCTCCCGCACCGGTGGCTCCATCCTCCCTGTCAGGCAGAATCTCGTTCCTATATATGTCGGCTGCGGACATCAGCGCGACATAGTATTCGCG
>CAVBPI010000384.1:0-2508 GCA_963596955.1 bacterium
CCAACAACAAAGAGGTCTGAAGGGATACAAAAAGGGTTGGCCATATCGGTCAACCCTCAAATGTCGGGGTACTGTGACTCGAACACAGGACCCTCTGGTCCCAAACCAGATGCGCTAGCCAACTGCGCCACACCCCGGATTCCCTTAATTGGGACTGCAAAGATAAACCACTTTTTGAAAATGACCAAAAATTTTTGCATTTTTTGTCCGAAATGTTCATATGGACAGATTTTTTCTTGCTAACTTTGGTTTTCCAATCCCGCCTTGACGACTGTGACGGCGGATGGTAATTGTGAAAATGATTGATTGATATAATGACTGATATGAAGAAAATTCTGATTTGTCTCGGAGCGGCTGTCGCTCTGGTTTCCTGCGGCGGTAAGGTCATTGAGGCTGATGTCGCTGTCATCGGAGGGGGAGCCTCTGGAGTCACGGCGGCGGTGCAGGCTGCCAGAGGAGGCGCGGATGTGCTTCTGGTCGAGGAGACTCCATGGCTCGGAGGAATGCTGACTTCCGCCGGGGTGAGCTGCATCGACGGCAACTACAGGCTGCGCTCGGGCATCTTCGGGGAATTTACGGACTCACTGGCTGCCCGCTACGGCGGTTACGACAATCTTAAGAGCGGCTGGGTCAGCAACATAAACTTTGAGCCCAAGGTCGGGGAGGAGGTGTTTGAGAACATCGTCGCGGACTGTGGCGAAAGAGTACATCTTCTCAGGGAGACCTCGCTTGAGAGCGTGGAGAGGAAGGGCGAGGCCTGGGAGGGCATTCTCGTGTCCGGTGGAAAGAGGACGGCATTCCGCTCGAAGATACTGATTGACGCCACGGAACTCGGGGATGTCGCGAAGATGTGCGGGGTGAAGTACCGTGTCGGGATGGACTCCCGCTCTCTGACCGGCGAGGCCATAGCCCCGGAGAAGGCCAATGACATCGTCCAGGACCTTACCTATGTGGTTGTGCTGAAGGACTACGGCCCGGACGCGGACATGACCATCCCTGAGCCGGAGGGCTACGACAGGACGGCCTACCGGAACTGCTGCCTGAATCCTCTGAATGTTCAGGAGAGGCACGGTCGCACACTCTGGTCGTCGGAAAATATGCTGACTTACGGTGCCTTGCCTGACGGGAAGCACTACATGATTAACTGGCCGATAGACGGGAACGACTACTATGTGAATACGGTCGATATGACCCCGGCGCAGCGTGATTCCGCCCTCAATGTCGCAAAGCAGTTCTCTCTCGGCTTCGTCTATTTCATGCAGACGGAACTCGGTTTCCGTAATCTCGGAATCGCCGACGACGAATACCCTACAGCGGACGGCCTGCCGTTCTTTCCTTACTATCGCGAGTCGAGGAGGATATGCGGCAAGGCGTTCCTTACATTGGACGGCGTCGCTTCCCCATATACATACAAACATCCCTACTACAGGACGGGCATAGCCGTGGGGGACTACCCGGTGGATCATCACCACCTGCGAAATCCCGACTATGACAACCTTCCCGACCTTCATTTCAGCCCGGTTCCTTCATTCAATGTTCCGGCTGGGGTGCTTGTCCCGGAGGGCGTCCCGGGACTTCTCGTTGCGGAAAAGTCCGTTTCCGTGTCGAATCTCATAAACGGAGCCACGCGGCTTCAGCCGGTCGTGATGCAGCTCGGGCAGGCGGCGGGAGCATGGGCAGCCCTCTGCGCGGCCAATGACTGCGGGATTGATGAAGTTTCAATCCGCGACGTGCAGAGAGTGCTTCTCGAATCCGGCTGCTACATAATGCCGTATCTTGACCTTCCTAAGACAGACAAGTTCTTCTCGGCTGTGCAGCGCATCGGCGCGACCGGCATACTGAGGGGAGTCGGCCGGAATGTCGATTGGGCAAACCAGACGTGGTTCAGAACCGGCGACCCCCTGCTTTATGAGGAACTCCATCTTGAGGGTTTCGTGCAGGATTCGGTCGTGACCAAACTTTCGGGATTGCGGGGACCGGTGACGCAGAAAGGGCTGTCAGAACTGCTGCGGCCTGTCACTGAAAGGTATCCTCAGGCGAGCATGAACTATCCAGTGAGGTTCTGGGAGGAGTCGGAACTTGGAGGATACCGTCCGGACGAGAGCCTTACGAGGTTGCAGGCTGCCGTGTTCATGGACTACCTTTTCACGCCGTTCAGCGAGGATGTGGATTATGCAGGCAACTTCGTCCCTGTTTATGGCGACGATGACGAGTGAGGCGATGTTCCATAGGAGAAAGCTTGTGTCAGGAAAAAAGATTTCATGGGCGGGAGCTCGGGCTGTTGCGCGGAAGGTTGCCATATTCCCGTTCATCATGCTGATAAAGTTCTACAGGGTCTGCATCTCTCCGCTCAAGCCGCCGACCTGCCGCTTCACTCCGACCTGCTCGGAGTATGCCTTGCAGGCTTTCCGAAAGCACGGCCCGTTCAAGGGATTTGTTCTGACGGTCTGGAGGCTGCTGAGGTGCAATCCCTGGGGAGGGAGCGGATATGACCCTGTCCCTTGAAAG
>CAVBPI010000385.1:0-2134 GCA_963596955.1 bacterium
ATCCTGTAATGTGCCTTGTAATGGTTTTTGTACCGGTGTATGTATTACCATCCAAGTCCTTGTAAACCACTGTTGCAACGATGTCTTTCTGTCCCCAAGTTGTGTGACCGTTTCCGCCTTCTACAGAAATTAGTTTGCTTGCCTCGTCGCCGGTGTACTCCTCCTTGCCGTCAACCGTAAGTTTGAACGAATCGAAAGTGAGAAGGGCTGCCGGTATGCCTTCACGGCTGATTGTGTAAGTTGCCTTGCCTTCTCCCATCCAGTCGTTGGCTGTGGCATTTGCTGTCTCAGTGCTTTGTGTCAGACCATCTTCGCCAGTGTAGTAACTGTAAGAAGTCGCAAAGCCCGAAATCTGCACGTCAATGCTGACGCTGGCAGGTGTGAACTCCTTCATGATGAAGCTCCTGTTGCTTACCGTCGCGGCGGTGCTCCTGTACATGGACTGCTGCCCTTTAACGGCCTTTATCTTTCAGCTGAATCCTGTCACGAGGTTTGTCCGCCGGACTATAACTTCAGGACGGAGTCGCAGTAGTCGATGACGCGGTCGCGGTGGGTGATGAAAATCATCGTGCGATCGCGGAGGGAGGCTGTCAGGCGGCTGAGGAGAAGGTCCTCGGTGGCGCTGTCGAGGGCGGAGCTGAACTCGTCGAGGAGAAGTATGGTGCCGGGGCGCAGGAGGGCGCGGGCTATGGCTATGCGCTGGGCCTGACCTTCGGAGAGACCTCCGCCCTGCTCGAAGCACGGGGTGTCGAGGCCGGAGGGAAGTTCGAGGACAAAGTCCGCGGCGGCCGTGTGCAGGGCCTCTTTCATGCGCTGCTCGGAGGCGTGCGGGTCGCCCATCTGGAGGTTCTCGCGGACGGTGCCGCTGAAGAGCGTGTTGCCCTGAGGGACATAGACGAGGTTGCAGCGGGTGGACTCCGAGGCAAGTAGCCTTTCGGTGGCGGAATAGATTACGACAGAGCCGGATGTCGGGGTGAGGAGCGAGAGCATCAGACGGATGAGCGTGCTCTTCCCTATCCCGGTCGGGCCCACGACGGCGGTCTTGGAGCCGGGCGCGAAGTCGAATGACAAGCCGGAAAGCACATCGGAACTGCCGTCCGGGTAGCGGAATGAGAGGTTCTCAAGGCGGACGCCGGCGATGCCGTCAAGGAAATGCCGGGCCGAGGCGCTTTCCTGGGGCAGGCTCACGATTTCTTCTATGCGGTCTATGGATGCGGTGCAGTGCAGCAGGGACGGGAGCCGGTCGCTCGCCTGGACGAGAGGCCGCTGCACCTGGCCGACAAGCTGGAGAATAGCCGTCATCACGCCGTAGGTCACCGTGCCGGCCGCTATCCCGAACGCCCCCCAAAGGAACGCCACCGCATAGCCGACCGTGAACGAGAAGGCCACGAGCGTGTGCGCCGCGACGCTGAACCGCGCACGCCTCATGTTCTTGCTGTAGTTGTCCGCCTGAAGTTCGCCGAGACTCTCGCTGCTGTTCTCCGTGTATTCAAGTGTCTGGAGCAGAGTCAGATGCTGAACCGATTCCTGAATGTGGGACTGAACCTCGGAGTCGCTGCGACGGATGTCGAGGGTGAGGTCACGTACCCGGAACATCACATAGCGGCCTCCGACAATCGCGAGCGGGATAATCAGGACGAGAATCCAGGCGAGCCGGGAATCAATCACGAGAAGGTAGGCAAATGCGGCGAGAAACTGCACCGCCGCCCAGAAAAGGTCCGGCACAGAGGAGCAGAATGTCGAGGCAATTGAGGAGACATCGACCTGAAGACGATTCAGCATATCCCCGGAATGGTATTTCCGCAGATGCTCGTTCTTTAGATGCAGAAGTCTCTCAAACAGCATGAGACGCAGGTCGTTAGCCATGTTCACGGCCATCTTGGACTGGAAATACGACTTGACGGCGACAACCGACGGACGCAAGAGCGCAAGGACGGCAAAGACAGCGGCATAGGTCACAAGCCCATGAGAGCCGCTGTCAGGGTCGTGATAAAGCATAATCGCCACATCGACAATCCGCTTGCTCAGCCACACATAGGCAAGCGAAAGGGCGACCATGAGCAACTGACAGAACAGGACGAGCGCATAAGTCCATCCGAAACACGAAATCTCCCGTATGTAAAACCTTATGTAC
>CAVBPI010000385.1:2144-2506 GCA_963596955.1 bacterium
GAGCCTGACGCTCGCCTGCGGCTTCAGACGCCTCCAGTTCCTTGTCCAGAACTTCAAACTCGGAGTTGTTCGACTTGAACTCCGGGACGAGCTGCTTCATCGCGCGCACTGTCGCCATCTTGTCGCCGCTGCGTGAGAGACGGTCAAAGACAGTGAACGAATTGAGCACTTCATCGTACTCATATTCACGAACCTTGGCAATCTTGATTTTCTTGTGGTCCGTAGGCTCGGTGTTCTCCTCGTTGCTGAGCACCTCCTCATAGAGCTTCTCGCCCGGACGGAGACCGGTGAAGACAATCTTTATGTCCTTGTCCGGTTCAAGGCCGGAAAGGCGTATCATGCGCCTGGCCAAATCCACAATC
>CAVBPI010000386.1:0-2476 GCA_963596955.1 bacterium
TCACGACGATGTCGATATTGTCCTCATTGTAATAATTCCGCAGGCCCCGCTCGAAGTCCGCAATCTCCTGAACCTCATCAATGAGAATATAGTTGTGTCGGCTGCTGTCAATATGCCCGTCAATATATTGAACCAGTTCCTTGTATGTTGCGATGAAGTCGAAGGCTGTCTTTTCCTTGTCTATATATATTATGTTGTTTCCATTGTCGCCGCCCTTCTTGACCATCAGTTCTTTCATTACGTAACTTTTCCCGACGCGCCTCTGGCCGGTAAGGACAATCAGCACGCCCTTCCCCAAAACGGATTCAAGTTTCCTGTAGTAATCAGGTCTGGATATGATGTTCATGTTCTTAGAGTTTTAATGGTATGACAAAGATAGCTATTTTGTTGAATATAATGAACAAATTGTGGAATTTTTGATTTTTGTTGAGTATAATGAGCAAAATGTTGGCGTTCCTTGAATGGAGGATTGCCCCGACTTGTTTATAGATTGTAAATTTTCTAATTTTGCAGCAGATAGGTTTTGTGTGAAATTGATGCTGTTCATAAATATACTGTTCTCCGCGGTTGAGCTTGTCGCGGCGGGGCTGATGTTTGCCAAGCACAAGCAGCAGCCGGACCGCTCGCGGCTCTTCATCGCGTTCTTCTTTCTCCTGAGCGCGGCAAGCGTTCTGGTCATAACAATCGACAGGGTTGCCGGACTCGGGCTTCTCGGCTCCGACACCGTGATGTCGCCGGTGTATATCATCCTCGGCTTCATCATCTATTTTCTCCTGCTGCTCTATCCTATCGAGGTCATGCGTCCCCGCTGGATGACCCTGAGGAGGGCTCTGAGGCTGCTCCTTCCATGGCTTTTCTTCCTTGCCTGCCTCGCGATTGTGGCTCCGTTCGGCTTCCGCGACCTTCTTTCGGCACGGGAGATACTTCCCAACATCAATGAGACTGACGTGTATCTCAGAATCGTCCTGTCGCTGATATTCATCCCATACGGTCTGTGGTCGTGCCGCATCCAGTACAACTGGCAGCGGAGCAGCGCCTCGAAGAAGTGGGTGAGAATCATAGTGGCGCTGGCCATGCTGATGACGGTGACCTTCTCCTTCCACAGCCTTTTCAACATCCGCTGGATGATCTATGTCCACGCCGTGCTCTATATTCTGCTGACCTGCCTCATCCTTCGCCTTGAACTCGTTTCCCGTTTCCGCGTGCCGGACAACGCCTCGCAGAAGCCTGCCCGGAAGTCTCTTGCCGGTGACGGGAATGCAGTCTCTGCCCGGGCGGGGGGCTCGTCTCTGCCGGATGCTTATGCCGGGGACGCGGAGCCGGATGCTTATGCAGGAGACTCGGAACCGGATGCATCTGCCGGGGACTCGGGCACGGCGCCGGTCTCTCTCAGGGAAGAGTCTTCAGGGCATATCCGGGAAAAGCTTACTGTCCTGATGAACACCCCGGGAGTGTGGCAGAACCCGGAACTGAGCATGGGCGAGCTGTGCAACCTTGTCGGCACCAACACGACCTACCTTCAGCAGGCAATCAAGGAGATGGGCTGGCAGTCCTACTCCGATATGATTAACCGCAAGAGGATTGAGTATGTCTGCCATGAACTGACAACAGGTCGGGAGGAGAACATTCAGGACGTGTTCTATCGGGCCGGCTACCGTTCGCGTGTCACGGCTTGGAGAAATTTCACTGCAATCACGGGACTTTCTCCGGCCGAATGGATTTCAAGGGAGCAATCCTCTGAATCATAGGTCATTCGAGGCTGAACTGCCCGGAAAATACTCTTTCGCAAGTCCGCGTTTTCCGATTTTGAAACATCTTTATTCTCGTTTTTGTAGCGGAATAGTATGAATATTTATCTATCTTTGCACTCGCTTTTGACCGCAGGCGCGGCCGGGCAGACAAAAAGTACAAACCATTATTAAAAATAGTACAATGAAAAAGTTTATCTTAGTTCTTGCAGCTACAGTTCTTGCTGCCGTTGCAGTCAACGCACAGCCACGTGCAATTGGTGCCCGTCTCGGCTATGGTTTCGAGGTTTCTTACCAGCATTCACTCGGGACAAGCAACATGATTTCGGCTGAACTTTCTTTTCCTGGTTTCACAGGTGGTATAGGTGCCGCCGCAACTTATGACTGGCTCAACCCATTCGGTACTTCAATTCCTTGGAATCACAAAGGTGAGTGGAATTGGTATCTCGGTGCCGGTGCCGGACTCGGTTTTGGATGGCCGGATGTGACCAGAGACACTGTAGGTGATGTCACTTACAAGACAAGTGCAAATTGGTTTAGCATCGGAGTTGCTGGGCGTGTCGGTATTGAGTATGAGTTTTGGTTCCCACTTCAGCTCTCTTTGGATTGGAGACCTGTTATTGGACCAAGCTTCTCTTGGGCAAGGGCTACTGCTACTGGTGGTGGAGTTGATGTGAACGAGAGATCTCATTCAGCTGGTTTTTATACTGATGGCCTTTGGGCAGGTG
>CAVBPI010000387.1:0-860 GCA_963596955.1 bacterium
GAAGTGAAAGGATGAATCGCCTCGGATTGAGGGCTTCAAAAAGAAAAATGAAAATTTGAAATATGGAAAACAACGAAGAAAAGATTACGACAGGCAGGATTGAGCAGGTGGACATCGACCAGCAGATGAGGAGCGCGTACATCGACTACTCCATGTCGGTGATTGTCTCGCGTGCCCTTCCTGACGTCAGGGACGGTCTCAAGCCGGTTCACAGGAGGGTGCTCTTCGGCATGGAGGGACTGGGTCTTTCCTACTCGGGTCAGACAAAGAAATCCGCCAGAATCGTCGGCGAGGTGCTCGGTAAGTATCATCCGCACGGGGATTCCAGCGTCTATGACGCGATGGCCAGGCTCGCCCAGTGGTGGAGCGTCCGCTATCCGCTCGTTTATGGTCAGGGAAACTTCGGCTCCATGGACGGCGACCCTGTGGCTGCGATGCGTTACACCGAGGCCAAGCTCGAAAAGATTTCCGAGGACATTCTCGGCGACCTTGAGAAGGACACGGTCGATATGCAGAACAACTTCGACGACTCCCTTCAGGAGCCGACCGTGCTGCCGACCAAGCTGCCTCTGCTCCTGCTGAACGGCTCTTCCGGAATTGCCGTCGGAATGGCGACGAACATGGCTCCGCACAATCTTTCAGAGGTCTGCGACGGCATCTGCGCCTACATCGACAACCCGGACATCACCGTTGACGAGCTGATGCACTTCATCAAGGGTCCGGACTTCCCAACAGGAGGCATCATCATGGGCCGTCAGGGCATCAAGGACGCCTTCGAGACCGGTCAGGGCAGGATTGTAATCCGTTCCAAGACTGAAATTGAGGTGAGCGAGAGCGGCCGCGAGACCATCGTCGTCACC
>CAVBPI010000387.1:870-2475 GCA_963596955.1 bacterium
CCTTATATGGTCAACAAGCGCGAGATGATTGAGAAAATCGCCGAGCTTGTCGAGACGAAGAAGATTGACGGCATTTCATACGTCAACGACGAGACCACCCGTCATGGAGTGCGGATCATCATCCGCCTCAAGCAGGGGGCAAATTCGAGCGTGGTGCTGAACAGCCTGTTCAAGTATTCTCCGCTCCAGTCCAGCTTCAGCGTGAACAATGTCGCGCTTGTGAACGGAAGGCCTTACACGCTGAATCTCAAGGACCTTATCCGCAATTTCGTTGAGCATCGCCATCAGGTCATCGTGCGCCGCACCAAGTTCGACCTCAAGAAGGCCCAGGCCCGCGCCCACATCCTCGAAGGACTGCTCAAGGCCCTCGACGTGATTGACGAAATCATCAGCATAATACGCGCGTCGAAGAATGTCGATGACGCCAAGTCCCAGCTCATCGAAAGGTTCGAGTTCACCGACATACAGGCCTCCGCAATCGTCGAGATGCGTCTGCGCCAGCTCACCGGACTCGAAAGGGAGAAGCTTCAGGGCGAATATGACGAGCTCATGAAATTCATCAAATACTGCATCGACGTTCTCGGAAGCTACGATATGCAGATGGCAATCGTAAAGGACGAGACCATGCAGATGAAGGAGAAATACGGCGACGCGAGAAGAACCGAAATCACCCTCTCCGCCGAGGAATTCAATCCTGAGGACTTCTATCCGGACGAGGATGTCGTGGTGACGATTTCACACCTCGGATATATAAAGAGGACTCCGCTCACCGAGTACCGCACACAGGCCCGCGGAGGCGTGGGGATGAAGGGCGCCGCCAAGAGGGACGCTGACTTCATCGAGCACATCTATGTGGCGAATATGCACAGCACGCTCCTTCTCTTCACGGAGAGCGCCAAGTGCTTCTGGCTCAAGGTTTATGAGGTTCCGGAGGGTTCGCGTTCGTCGAAGGGCCGCGCCATCCAGAATGTGCTGAACCTCACCGCCGAGGACAGGATAAAGGCATATCTTAACGTCCGCAACCTCAAGGACGAGGAGTACATCAACAATAATTATGTGGTTCTCTGCACGAAGAACGGCGTCATCAAGAAGACCACGCTCGAAGCCTATTCAAGGCCTCGCGCGAACGGTGTCATCGCCCTCACGATACGCGAGGGGGACGAGCTTCTCGACGTTGCCCTCACGAGCGGCAGCAGCCAGATTTTCATCGCCGGCAAGGAGGGACGCTGCGTGAGGTTCGACGAGTCTGACGTAAGGCCTATGGGCAGGACCGCCGCCGGAGTGAAGGGTATCAACCTCGACAGCGAGAGCAACGAGGTCATCGGACTGCTCAGCTACGAGCCTCAGGCAGAGGATGCCTCCGACCACTCTATCCTTGTTGTCAGCGACCACGGCTACGGCAAGCGCTCCGACTTCGAGGAGTACCGCAAGACCAGCCGGGGCAGCAAGGGCGTTAAGACCCTGAACATTACCGACAAGACAGGCGAACTCATTGCCATAAAGAACGTTACGGACAACGACGACTTGATGATAATCACCCGTTCCGGACTTACAATCCGAATGGCAGTCTCTGACATCCGCATCGCGGGCCGAGCTACCCAGGGT
>CAVBPI010000388.1:0-876 GCA_963596955.1 bacterium
TTTTGTAAAAAGTGCCCTAGATTTAGTGCATAATTATTATCTTTGCATCGTAAAACCTCAGACGAATATGGATAATTTACTTCAGACTCACAAACTTAAGCTCGACATGACGACGACTGACTATGTCCGTTCCTTCCACGACACGATAAACTGGAAGAACAGACTGATAGGCATTCTCGGACAGAAGGGCGTAGGAAAATCGACGATGATGCTTCAGCATATAAAGCTTTATGACAAGCCGGGCGAGTCTCTTTATGTGCAGTCCGATGATTTCTATTTTGCGGGACATCGCCTCTACGAACTTGCACTGAGTTTTTTTCAGAGCGGTGGGAGACGGCTTTATATTGATGAAATCCATAAATATCCGGGCTGGTCCACCGAAATAAAGATGATATATGACCAGATTCCCATGCTCAGCGTTGTCTATTCCGGAAGTTCGATCCTTGACCTCAGAAAGGGCGGAAAGGCGGACCTGAGCCGCAGGACACGTGAATACACGATGCCGATACTTTCGTTTCGGGAATATCTCAACATTTCTCAGGGATGGTCACTCGGCACTTCTGCGCTTGATGATATTCTTGCCGGGAAAATCGATTTCCCCTATGGCGAGCACCGTCCGATAAAGTACTATAGGGACTATCTTCAGCATGGCTGCTACCCCTATTTCAACGAGGAGGATTTTCCCGTAAAATTGAAACAGGCCGTCAATGCGACCGTGGAGGATGACATCCCGAAATATGCGGAGATGACCGTGGCCGCATCTGCCAAACTCAAGAAACTGATGTATATGCTTGCCATGTCAGTCCCGTACAAGCCAAACTATGCCACGCTTGCCCGCGACCTGGACATCAGCCGCAACACACTCCCGGACTATGT
>CAVBPI010000388.1:902-2470 GCA_963596955.1 bacterium
AAATCCACCGGAGACGGCCTGCTTCAGAAAATCGAGAAACTCTACCTCAACAACGCGAACATAATCCATGTCCTCGGAGCGGAAAAATCCGACGAAGGAACAATCCGCGAGACAATGTTCCTTTCGTGGATGAAAGAGCGCTATTCTGTCTATTCCTCCCAAATCTCCGATTTCGAAATCGACGGCATCACCTTCGAGGTCGGCGGCAAGAACAAGAAAGGCCGTCAGCTGAAGGATGCCGACTCCGGCTACATCGTGAAGGACGGCATCGAATATGCCGCCGGAAAGAGCGTACCTATTTGGATGTTCGGGTTTGTGTATTGATGGCAAAGGTTAAGTGAGCGTCAGCAGTGTCAGCAGCCAGCGGCCACTTGTTGATTTCGGAAATTGTGTTATCTTTGTAATCGTATGCGCGGAGTTTACCGTGCGTCGCTGATGACACTGACAGTAACCGCTCTATGGAAAAATGGGTTCTGACACCGGTACTGCTGCCTATGGCGGTTCTGTTTTAAAACGGATGAAAGGATGAATATAAATGATAGGCTTGAAAATTTGTATTTTCATAGGCTTGAAGTGAGATTCTTCTCGGAAAGAAGTATCATGATGCCATTTTGGCCTGGTGCGGTCTGGAGGAATAACTTTCTTCATGCAGCGTCTTTTGTTTATGACGAGGTCGGGGAATCTTTGTTTGAAATCATTGACACTTTGCCGATTGATGACTGTCATTCCTTGTATAGGCAATTGAAAGATGGCTTTCCTAAAGGTTATCTGTTTGATGTTAGCCGGTTGCCCGCCAATGATGGAAAACTATGTCTAAAAAGGGAGCGGGTGTACCGTTTTTCCCTGATTCTTATCGGGCATTTGGCTGACTTGCACGAATTGTTTGTTCGCGCCCTTATGAAGATGTTCGATTTTGGAATCGGTGATTCTATGACCTCGCTGCATCTTGTTGATATTGTGGAACGTTGCGGGGTTTGGGTCAAAAAGGGGGATTCATCTGAAATATGTCCTCTCTATCACCCATTAGGTATCAGAACCTTTGAAACGAGTAGAAGATGTCAGGGCGAACTGACAATTGCATTTGACACACCGACAAGACTCATTGATTTTGATAAGGTTAAAGGAAAAACAGGTGGATATCAGGGGCGTATGAATGGTTTCCCTTCGTTCTATCAGATAGTCAGGTCTGCTGTTTATCGGATGCTTACATTGGAAGCGCTTTATGTTAATCCGGGGCTTGTTGTTTCTGAACAGGAACTGACATCCGCTGTCGATGACTTCATGCTCGCGGCTACGGAGGCGCAGCTGTTGGATGCCGACATAAAACTATATAGTTGTCGAAGTACACCGAAAGAGGGGCATGACAGTGTGTATGTGATGAATGGGTATGTCGGGCGCATTATTTTTGAAAATGTTCCTGAAATCTATATTCCGATAATGCATCTCGCTTCTCACCTTGGAATCGGTAATGACATTAACTATGGACTTGGTACAATATCTTACAAATATGAATGAAATATGAGCGCATCTAAATTCAAAAGAGAATATAAACTTGTGCAGGATACACC
>CAVBPI010000389.1:0-2463 GCA_963596955.1 bacterium
GCTCCGATGCACATGGCAGCTGATTTCAGGAGAAGATTACGCATGGATGCGCCCGCTCTGTGCTCCGAAGGCACTGTCCACGATGAAAGGCTGGATGACATCGAACAAGGTCTCCATTTCTCCGGAGGAGGAACAGAGGATTTCGGGAATATTCGAGACCGCGATGCGCGGAAAACGCAGCGTCGTCAAGGATGAAATAGTTTCGGCACTCGCTGACGAAGGCATACGAATGGACGAGCACCGCCTTTCCTATCACATCCGGCTTGCCGAGCTTTCCGGCCTGCTTTGCAGCGGAGACCTGCATCCTAAACTCAATACATGGTGTCTCGTGAGCGAGAAATTCAGCAACAGAGACGCATCACAGGGCTCTGCGCCAGAGTTCGCAGTATCATTGCCTTCTCAAGGCACGTCTGCAACCAAGTCAAAAGCAGGCTTGAATATCTCCCCAGAAGAGGCCCTCCTCCGTCTCGCAACAAAATATTTCCAAAGCCATTCTCCGGCAACATTCGAGGACTTCGTCTGGTGGTCGGGACTCAACACTGGCGACTGCCGGGCAGCAGTTCAGATGCTCGGGAACGCACTGCACACCGAAAAATGGCACGGTCACGAGTTCCTGCTCCATGAAAGCAGCCGCACAAGAGGTTTCCGCAAAGGCTGTGTCCACCTGATTCCGCCCTACGACGAATACCTCATAGCCTACAAGAGCCGCTACATCGCCCTCGCTCCGCAACATTCGCATCATGCGCACAACAATTTCGGCATATTCCAACCCGTCATCGCTCTCAACGGCGAAATCATCGGCAACTGGTCCATGACATCCAAGGACGGCAATCCGGAATTCTTCAAGGAAGGCATCTGCCTCCCTGAAGATTCCCCTCTCCGCCAACAACTCGCCAACCAGTTCCGCACATTCAAAACCATCTGGCAGTCACACGATCTCTAATCCTCATATTCTAAAGAGATTACCACAAACAATCGCGGATAAAAGCATAGAATCCGCAACGCCATTGCGAGAATTAGAATAGCTTCCAAAGACTACATGTACTCAAACGTCCACGTGAGAGTATTTACTCCCTCGTCGAGTATGGTTTTCGTCTCGTTTTTGATGGTCGCTTCATAATATTTCTGACCATCCCTCTCATAGGCAAGCTCCGTGCTGACAACAACATCATAGTCATACTGTATCTTCCGCACCGGCTCCGTAGTCGTAAGAGACTTCACGACACCCTCTTTCACAAACTCATAGGCAAGTTTTCCGGTCCACACCCCGCATCTATAATACGTTTCAGTCTTATGGAGCGTCACGCCAGGAGTCGTATAATCGCGCAACGCTGTACTCGGCCAATTCAACTCCCAGTCTGACGTGTCAACAGAACGCAACAGATACTCATTTCCACGTCCGGCAAGCCGCAGGAACATAAGCAAGTTCACATAGTCATCAGCATATTCCATGAATAATAATGAGGTAAGATCTACATTCATATTATTCTTGTCGGAATCAAATGATATGTTATATTCATCTCGATACGGCGTTCCCCAATCAGTGCCGGATTCTGCAAATATGCCCTTATCCGACCACTCGAAACCCCATGTTTTAGTGTTTCCGTCAATAGTCCTCTCTACCGACGAAAGATATCCGGAATCATTATATTCAAACGCATACGATGCCTTCGTATCATCATTACTGGTCATTTCAGACGTGGAAGCACCCCCCTTATCATTCAGAGGAACATCGTAGACATAATGGTGCGCATTGTAACCATCTCCTGATATCCGGATCTTCCCTTCAAACCACTCGAACTTAAACGAGTTCGTTTTATCGTATTCCCCGTCTATAAATGTCCTCAACTCCGCGAGTCTCTTGTCTAACCCATAATTGAACTGCAGTTCATACTCGTGGTCGGTAAAGCCACTCCGCTCATAATCTTCACTCCAATAGTCAATGCCCAATTTAATCGATGCCACCCGTGCAAGCCCGTCAGGGTCGTCCACCACCGGTTCGTCTGTTGACGGCGTTTCACCGCCATAATAAATGTGCCATACAGTCGTTTCATGCTCATCGCCTTTCGTCGTCCGTGTCATTGTCTCGACATTTCCGGACTTGTTGAAGGTGTATGAAATGTTATAATGTTCCTCTCCTGTCGTCACTGACGAAAGCAGATGTTTTGTCTGAAGACCGAAAATTTCATCGTTCAGCATAATCGCAGATTCAATCGGGAAATCCCAAGGCTCAATGAACGAGTTCAGGCAAACGCCACAAAACTTGTTCTCTTTGTCGGAATATGTATAATTGACATCAACCTTGTCGCCCGTATATGTTGTGGTCGTAGAAGAAACTCTGTCACCACTTTTCCAAACGAAACTGCCCGTGGAGCCAACCTCACCCCAAGCCATCGAACAAAGATTATCGTCACCATCAAAAGACAGGACATATTCACCGCCTTTCAAAGGATATTCAGGATA
>CAVBPI010000390.1:0-2459 GCA_963596955.1 bacterium
CGGCTTCAGCTGGAAGGGGCTCTCGTTCAGGACTCTCTGCACGGGAACGATAGGGAAGTACATAAACTATAGGCGCGCCGCCATAATACCTTTCTACTCTGGGGATTATGTCGTCCACTCCTCACACCTCGACTACTGGACCCCGTCAAACCGAGACTCTTCCGTTCCGGCGCTCTCGCTTTCGGACGAGATGTACTCGTGGGCCGGAGGAACCTCGGCGTGGCCGGGATATGACCTTGCCCTTGACGGCTACACATGGAAGAAGTCTGACTACCTGACGGTCAAGGAGATGTCCCTTTCCTACACCTTCGACGGAAAGAAGCTGCGCAAGGCACTCGGAGTCCGCTCGCTTTCGGTGGGCGTGATATGCAACAACCTCCTGACCTTCACAAGTCTCATGGAGCAGGATCCGCAGAGGCTCACCACCGCCGAGAACTACTACCCGACGATGAGGCTCGTGAAGCTCAACCTGAACCTGTCGTTTTAGAAAAATTTAACGCTTGACTGACAGACAGATATGCACATGAAGAAGATAAGACATATATTTGCGGCGTCGGCGCTTGCCCTTGCCGCGGCGGGCTGCGGCTACCTTGACGTCGATCCCGAGCTCGGACTCGACGACAGCGAGGTATTCGGCACCTATTCCAACTTCCGCTCCTATTTCGACTGGCTCTATGCCTCGGGGAACGGGACGAACAAGGAGAACATACTCTATGCGTTCCCGATGTATTCGGACTTCCTCCAGAAATATTCCTTCTCATGGTACAACACCACGGACATGGCTGACGCCGGAAGGATGGGGGTGACGCAGCAGTACTTCAAGCAGGGCACCATGACCCAGGACTTCCTGAAGGCCGTGACCTTCGATTCGGGAAGCGCCGACAAGCCCCTGGCCAAGGCGATGTTCGCTACCATCCGCCGCTGCAACACGACCATAGCCAAGATTGACCTCTGCGCGGACGCCACCCCGAAGCAGCGCGCCGACCTGCTCGGCCAGGCCTACGCCATACGCGGCTTCTGCTACTTTTCTCTCTGCCGCTTCTTCGGCGGGATGCCCTACATGGACCATGCGCTTGAGGCCGAGGAGTCCTGGGACCTTCCGAGACTCTCCTCCCATGAGACGTTCGTCCGGGCGGCGGAGGATCTGCGCAAGGGATATGAGCTGCTCAAGGAGGCGGGCTGCATGAGGCGCAACTCCCCGGCCGACCTCGCGAGCGCGACCCTCGACCAGATTGGCGGTGCGGCCGCGGCGGCTCTGTATGCCAGGTCGCTGCTCTATGCCGCGAGCCCGCTGAGCAATGAGAGGGGCGAGGAGGACTGGAAGGATGCCGCGGCTGCCTGTGCGCTCGCGTTGCAGGAGGCCCTTGACGCGGAGTTCTCGCTGACTCCGGCCGCGGCCTACACGACCAATTTCCTGAGCCAGAGGACGACCAACGAGAACATCTGGGTCTATGCCCTCCAGACCAAGGACAATCATGCGAACCTGAGCAGCATCATGGCCTACCCGCAGTCCGCCGCCACCTCGGGCTCCTCCGGAGTCTGCCCGACGCAGAACTTCGTTGACCGCTACGAGACCGCCTGGGGCGAGCCGCTGCTGACCGAGGCCGACCGCCTCGCCGCCGCTGCCGCCGGACACTACAGCGAGCAGGCTCCCTACCGGAACCGCGACCCGCGTCTGGAACTCACCATCGTCCATGACGGGCAGGCCAACGGCAATTCCGCGGACGGGAAAATCAGCATATTCTACGACCCGGCCTCCAAGTCCTGGCCGACGACCCGTCTGAACGGGGTGAACCTCACCTTCGGCATTGACTGGGGCACGAGGGACAACGACACCTACGCATATTCCAACACCGGCTACTACTGCCGCAAGTACTGGAACGGCGTGCTCGGGCTCAAGCAGCAGAGCAACCACTGGCACGAGGATCCTGTCGTCCGTCTGGCCGAGCTCTACCTCAACTATGCCGAGGCGGTGAACGAGGCCTACGGCCCGTCGGGGAAGGCCGGCACCGTCGGTCTTACGGCGGTCGAGGCGCTGAATGCCGTCCGCAGCCGCATAGGGATGCCGGATGTGGCGACGAAATACACCGCCGACAGGGAGAGCCTGCGCGCTCGCATACGCAACGAGCGCTGCGTGGAGCTTGCCTTCGAGGGACACCACTACTATCATGACATCCGCCGCTGGAAGATTGCCCCTCAGACCATGGGGACGACCCTCTACGGGATGTATGTCGAAAAGACGGAGGTGAGCCCGGAGCATCCCGAGGGGAGGATATACACCCGCAAGGCGCTGCCGAACAACCGCCAGTGCGTGTGGAAGGACTATATGTACTGGCTGCCTTTCCCCGATTCGGAGGCGTTCAAGATGAAGAACTTTGTTAACTGGAGCTGGAAATGATGAAAAGAGATATTATGATTGCGGCATTGTCTCTCCTGCCGTGCCTTACCCTCATGCGAAG
>CAVBPI010000391.1:0-2447 GCA_963596955.1 bacterium
GTCCATGACGAAATTCCAGAAGCTCCAGCCCGCGCACCACTCCGACAGCCTGTGCCTTTGTGGCAAGTCCCGCAAAAAGAGTTGTAAAGACGGCTGCGGAAAGCACATCGGAGCGTTTCCCGTTCACGAAATCGTAGTCATAGAACTGCTGCCGCATTCCGTCGAACATCAGCTCGGTCATCAGATTCCTGCGGGTTTCCGCCCTTTTCTCCCATTCTGCGGCCGTGTCCCCGCCCTTTCCGAGAATCCTCGCGAAACGGGCGAAGTTTGTCTCATACATATAGAGCAGCGAGTTCAAATCGACCGGGCAAAAATCACCGCATCGCCTGTCAAACCTCGGGTTCATGTCCCAGCCCGACTCAGCCTCCGCGACGAAATCGCGGCCGAGCTTGTCGTGCTCCTCCGCCGTCATGCCCGGCGTAATGAAGGTATGCCTAAGCCGCTGTTCCCCGGTTCTGACGAATTCCGCCACAAGATTCTCGTCCGCGCCCTTTCCCGAGTAGCAGTTCAGCCCGCAGTCCGAAATCCTCTCCGTCATCCAGAAAGCATACTCCTTTTCAAGCGTAGGATATGCGCGGGCGAGCCATGTCGTGTCGCGGCTTGCCTCGAACACGGAAGCGACCATCTGAGAGAGAAACGGCGGCTGGGAACGGGACAAGTACCATGTCCTGCTGCCGTTAGGCATGAAGCCGTACCTGTCAACAAGATAGAGCATATCATCGACATTACCGCGGGCAAGACCGACGAGCCCGTCCCTTATCAACCCCTCATTGGTGAAGTATGTGTCCCAATAGTAGAGTTCCTGAAACATTCCCTCCGGCGAAGGCACGGTGTAAGGGAACGGCAGTCCGATGAGAGTGCCGTCATCCGCCGGGTTCTCCCTGACTGTCCTCGTCCATGACGAGGAGATATACTCCCTCACCTCATGCGCGACAGGCTCGTCGCAGACATTCGGGGCGCAGCAGCACATCGTTGCCGCAATTATCGGAATAACAGAAACATACGCTCTCATCACTCGTACATTTTAGGCAAATCCTTCTCAAACAACACGTCATCCAGACCGGCGAATTTCACGAAGTCCTCTTCCGACCAGCACCCCCGGAAGGCATTGAAATAGTGTCCGCCGTTGGACGGGAAGTCGCCGTTCCTCCACACGAGGGCAAACGAGACGCGCTGCCCCGCGATTATGTGATGGAGCATGGTCGTCCACCATTTCTTATTGTTGTAGGCGGAGTCGGCGGCATTGTTCTCAAGCCCCGTCTCCGTCAGAGCGAACATCTTGTTCTTTTCGCGGGCAATCACATTTCCCAGACGCACGAGCTGAAGTCCCCGGTGAGCGTAATTCTGTCCGTCACGGTCGTAGGCGTCAAGCCCGAGAATATCAACGTATTCGTCGCCGGGCCAATATTCGAGATAGTCATTCCGCGAAGACAGATGGCACATATCGGGAGAATAGGCCCAGATGAGGTTGTGGAGTCCCTTTGTGTCGCGAAGATACTCCACTGTATATCGCCACAGAGCCACGAACTCGTCTTGGGTCGCATTGCCCTTGCCCCACCAGAAGCCAGCGCCGGTGTGCTCATGCCAAGGACGGAAAATTATCGGGATGAGTTCTCCGTCGTCAGTTCTTAGAGAGGAGATGAAGGCAGCCACACGGTCGAGATAGCCGCTGAATTTCGCGTTGAGATAGCCTCCCGGAATTATGGCATAGACAGCCCGCGTCGGGTCCCAGGAGTTGCCGTCTGTGACGGGATTGGCACAGTGCCAGGACATCGTGTTCACCGCGCCGCGTCTGTACGCCGCCTGAATGTGAGTGCGGATGTCATTGAAGTTCTCCTTGTCAATGTTCAGTTCCTGACCGGTCTCTATGCCGCTGATTTCCCATCCGCATACCGCCGGGTGTGTCCCGACGAGGTATTTGGTGTCCGAATTCTCAGCCTTTCCGTCAGTGTCGTACCACTTGACTTTTCCTCCGTCAAGTCCATAGAGCGTCGGAATCTGGGCGCCGAACATTGTCCCGCTGTCAAGAAGTTTCCACATATTCTCATGCAGATTCACGGTAAGGGACGTAGCCTCAGCATCGACAAGCGGGGCAAGCGTCGGCGACTCATTTTTCTGCTCCTGATTTCCTCCGGACTTCGAGCAGCATTCGCATCCGACGACTATAAGAGACAGTGCCGATGCAAGAATAATGGCTTTGCGTAAAATCATATAATATTATCAGTTTGTGTCTTACGGGTTTTTCCAAAACACGCATACATATTGGACACTGCAAAGATAACATTAAGATGTTTCCACCGCTGACACTATGATAGCACAAGATGATACAATTACACACGAAAAGAGGCACCCGTAGAACGAATCTACAAGTGCCTTTTTTGTGGTCCCAACAGAACAACAATAGTAATTACCATATTTGTCTGTCTTTCAGGTGCTTCGCTATGGAG
>CAVBPI010000392.1:0-2415 GCA_963596955.1 bacterium
TTGTGTAAGGAGTGAATGTCTTCACACTGCCGGTCACTTTCTCCGGAGTTGAGAATACAGGATAGCCCTCTGAATCCGTAGAATCGTATTTGAGGATACGTCCGTCATTCAAGTCCGGATTGAGCTGTTTGATGACACCGAACTTAGAATGGAAGATGTTTGCGAGGTTCTTGATGTCAAAGCTGAGCTGGAGCGTGTTCATTGACTTGCCGACCTTAACCTTGAAGTCGTGCTTGTAGCTGAAATCGAAGCGGTGTACCCATGGGGAATAGACGCTGTAGGCCTCGGCATATTCACCCTGATGCTTCTTGAGATACTTGTTGTTGTGAACGTAGTCCATGAAACGGTCACGGTCGCTGTCTGACTTGAAGCGGAACTCCTTGTTGGCAACCTGCTCATCTGTCGGGATGTAGAGAGCATCGTAAGCATAACCATCGCCGTTCATGTCGTTTGCAAGCATATAAGAGTAGTTGTAGCCGCCGCGGAATGCTTCATAAATGAGGCTGAAGTGGTTGCCGCACTTGTCATGATATGTTCCTGAAGCAACGACACGGTCAGGAGTTACATACTGTGAGTTGTGAAGTTTGATGTTGTTCGGTCCCTCTACTGTAGGAACATAAGTAAATGCAGACTCCGCATTTGAGCCAGGGAGACCTGTGAGTTCCTTCGATGCAGTGTGGGTGTAGGCAGCCATGAAGCTGAGTTCCTCAATCGGACGGATGTTGAGAGTTACATTAGCAGAGTAACCATATCCTTTGTTCGTGTTTTCAAGGACAAAAGCCTTTGTCGTTGACCGGAACCCTTCAGGATAAATCGGACGATTGTCCGCGCCATGCCATTTTGTGAAGCCCTCAACCTGCCTGATTGACCAGTCGGACATTGTTACACCATTGACAGTCTTGTTGAATATACCTTCAGCCGTGATTGAGAATGGGAACGATGTAGGGAAATTGTAGTCAATAGCAAGAGATGTCTTCCAAACCTGCGGCATTCTGAACTTAGGATCAACTGCTGCAATTGATGACGGAACCGTGCCATCTTCAGGAGAAATCGTTGAAGGATAACCCATTGAAAGAAGTTTCTCATAAAGGGCTGCGGTACTTGCCTTGCCGTCCTTTGTGACGAGACCACCTGCAAACTGGCTCATATCGATATAGTCCTTGCCGTTGTCTGTAGCGACTCCGCCTTTATAACCGGGAACACTGCTGGCAAGAGTGCTTCCATTAAGCTGAGCCTGATACTGAACCATACCTGAATTGGTCGGCATATTCGTGAAGAACACGAGAGGGAGACGGCCGGAGAAAAGTCCCGTACCTCCGCGGAGAGTGAGGGTTTTGTCCCTGAGAATATCCCAGTTGAAACCGACTCTCGGAGAAATCGTCAGACTTGCGCCAGGCCACTTGCCCGTGTCGATGTGCTGCTCGGAATAATCATACTTCTTAGGATAGTAGGAAAGTTCCTTTATTGCATTGTTCGTCTTGAGGTCACCATTGTCGAAGAAGAGTCCGTCAAGACGAAGACCGTAAGTGAGCTTGAAGTTTTCAAGTGCACTCCACTCATCCTGGGCGTAGAGACCGACCTTGTGGAACTGAACGCGCGCGGCAGGAGCCGTTTCGCCGTCATATCCGTAAGTGAGGCAGACAATTTCAGGTGCGGCGCCGTTAATGAAATCAGTAACGCTTGAATAGCGGTAATAGCCGGTTCCGTTTCTCATGTAGGCGTTGTCAGCCATCTGATACTCATAGTTAAGGCCTCCGGTAATCTTATGACTGCCGACATAGTAAACGAGGTCATCCTTTATGTTCGCAATGGTGTTGTGAACAGCATTGTTCCAAGTAAAGAGTTCGTAGCCGAGAGATATGTACGGAGTGTTTGTTCCGGTACCGTCCATAATGTCGATGAACGGGAACTCGTCTGAATTTGTTCCGCGGACGTCGTCAAGTTTGGAGAATGTAGCAAGGAACTGGTTGGAAAGATTGTCGGAAATCTTGCTGTTCAAGTCAACGGAAACAGAATGAACGGTATTGTTCATCGAATACATCGAGTTGGCATAAGCCATACCATAGAGAGATGTACGAGCGAATGCTGAACGTGTGCCGCCGTCCATTGAGGATGCGTTAGGACCTGACCAATATGTGTTGTTGGTGTAGTTATAACGAACCGCGAGGTGATTCTTGTCATTGATGTTCCAGTCGAGCCTTGCGAGAACCTTGAGATTGCTCTCGTCAGCCGGGAAATCGGTGTAGGAACCGGTATCATATCCATACTTGTCCTTCACGAAATCAGAGACAAGTTTCATGTCCTCAGTTGAAGCATACGAGAGATACTTGTCAGAATCACCCTTGCCGTCAGCAGATGCCCTCCAGCGGACTGCCACGGTCGGAGTCTGGGTGTATTCCGCATTCACGAAGAAGA
>CAVBPI010000393.1:0-824 GCA_963596955.1 bacterium
AGGGCGACATCATTTACCTGCTTAATGAGCAGCTTTGTTTGTCGCCTTCTGACCTCTTGAACATCTTTGAGGGTCATAACATAGCACGCAAGAAGCTGCGCAGTGAATTAAGCCTGTTCATGCAGGGAGAAAGAGACCTGAGCAAGTACAGAGAAGCAGGGATAAACTGGTGGGATTATTGCGGACAAATCCTCATAAACAGTTATCCGACATACTTTGAGAAGTTGCCGGCTTTAATTGCACAAATCAACAGGGAAAAACGCAGCAGCAAAAATTATGTGCTGTTCTTGGGCTCAACAGGAGCGGAAACCAATCAAGCGCCTTGTTTAAGCCTTATTCAGTTCCAGATTGAAGACGGCGAATTGGTTTTGTCTGCCTATCAAAGAAGCAGCGATGCAAACTTAGGTTTACCAGCTGATATTTACCATTTGTATTTGATAACGCGACAAATTGAACTGCCTTTGAAGTCAATAACATTGAACCTTGGAAATGTTCATATTTACGCGAACAATGCAGATAAGACGCGCGAACTTTTGGCAGGAAATGAAGCGGTAAAGTTTGAATTGAACGTGTAAAACAGACACACGAAAGAAATGAACAACGCTGATTAAAGACCTTGAAAATGGCTTTTAATCAGCATTTATTTTCTGCTAAGTTGTCTAATTCTTTCCAATCTTTCAAACATTGGAAAGAATTGCAGAGAATTGCGAAGCGCAAAAAAAAGAGAAGTTTTGCTCGTTTCGTTTTCAGATTTTGCACATTTCGTTTTTGCGATTATATAGCGAACATGATTTTCTTTGTTCATGTAGTTTTCGTCCATAATA
>CAVBPI010000393.1:834-2381 GCA_963596955.1 bacterium
CCATAATATGCTGTGTTTTTAATCTGACTGCAAAGCAACGAAGAATTAGCCGTTGAATGAAATATTCAGCGGCTAATTGACATAATCGGGCACAGGGTATCGTGAGAGGCCGTTTTGAAGTCAAAAAATCCGGAAAGTTTGCGCAAACTTTCTGGATGAAATGTGGCGGGACTAATGTGTAAACCTCAGATTTATAGAGAATTGCCCAAGACCCTCTACAAAACAGCCGCTGAAAGGATGCCGTCAGAAAAATCGTCTGAACCGGCTAATTTTCAAGTGCGGCGAGGATGTCCTCGGCGATGAGCTGAGGGGTGATGCGGTTGCGGCGGGCAATCTTCTCTCCGAAGCCGCCGTCCAGCACGCCGTTCTCAATCGTCACGACAATCTTGTGGTCGCCGCAGAGACCGTCAAGCAGTTCCGTGTCAAGCCCCGTAGCATAGCGCGGATTCACCAGCGTGGCGTCAATTCCGCTCTCGGAAAGAAGCGAGGCCGTCTTCTCGGCAGTCGCAAAGCTGTCTCCGAGACCGATGATAGCCACCTTGTGGCCGTGATGCTCAACCCGATAGCGGTTCAACTCGCCGTAGTCGCTGTCGAACTCGACGCCCGGACGGGAAATCACCGAGTTCGGGATGCGCAGCGCGACCGGATGCGAAGTCTGCGCTACAGCCCAGTCCATCATCGTGAAATACTCCTCCTTGCAGGTCGGGGCGAGATAGACAAGATTCGGGATGTTGCACATGAGCGGGATGTCGAATATGCAGAGGTGGGTCGTGTCGTTCAGCCCGTCGGCTCCGGCCATCGTGATGAGCAGCACGGCCGGGTTGTTGTTCACGCAGAGATCCTGCGAAAGCTGGTCGTAGGTGCGCTGGATGAAGGTGCTGTGAGTGCTGAAAATCGGCCGTGCACCGCCCTTCGCGAGCCCGGAGGCCATGGCAACGGCATTCTCCTCCGCGATACCCACATCAATGAACTGCTTCCCGGCCTCCTTCCTGCGCTCCGGCCCGAAGCCTATCCCGGCCGGCACGGCCGCGTGCATGACCACCACCTGTGGGTTCTCGTGAATCCTGCGCATCAGGTCCTGCCCGAGAATCTCGCTCCAGCTTTCCCCGCCGCCGAACGGCTTGACGAGACCCGTCTCCTTGTCGAACGGCATGCTCCAGTGGAAGCGTTCCTTCTGCTCCTCGGCGAACCTGTAGCCCTTGCCCTTGAGCGTATGGATGTGAACCACAACCGGATGCGTGCTGTCCTTGACGCTGCGTAAAGCGGCGATGAGAGCTTGGATGTCGTTGCCCTCCTCAACATACACATAGTCCAGCCCGAGAGCCTTGAAATAGTTGTTCTCTGCCTTGCCGCCCGTCCTGCGCAGTTCCGCGAGCGAGCCGTAGAGACCACCGTGGTTCTCCGCGATGGACATCTCGTTGTCATTCACCACCACGATGAGGTTCGTTCCGTATTCCCCTGCGTTGTCCAGCCCCTCGAAGGCCTCGCCTCCACTGAGCGACCCGTCTCCGATGACCGCGATGACATTTCCTTTCTCTCCCTTGATG
>CAVBPI010000394.1:0-2375 GCA_963596955.1 bacterium
GCAGGTCATCATCAACACATGGTACGGCGGCGAGATGAAGAAGGGTATGTTCTCCATCATGAACTACCTCAACCCGCTCCGCGGAATCGCTTCAATGCACTGCTCCGCAAACACTGACAAGGAAGGAAAGAGCTCAGCCATCTTCTTCGGCCTTTCAGGAACAGGCAAGACCACCCTTTCAACGGACCCTAAGCGTCTTCTCATCGGCGACGACGAGCACGGCTGGGATGACGAGGGAGTGTTCAACTACGAGGGCGGCTGCTACGCGAAGGTCATTAACCTCGACAAGGAGTCAGAGCCCGACATCTACAACGCAATCAAAAAGGACGCCCTCCTCGAGAACGTTACGGTTGCAGAGGACGGCAAGATTGACTTCGCTGACAAGAGCGTGACTGAGAACACCCGAGTGTCATACCCTATCTACCACATCGAGAACATCGTTAAGCCGGTTTCAAAGGGTCCTCACGCAAAGCAGGTCATCTTCCTTTCAGCCGACGCGTTCGGAGTTCTTCCTCCGGTTTCAATCCTTACTCCAGAGCAGACCCAGTACTACTTCCTTTCAGGATTCACCGCAAAGCTCGCAGGTACTGAGCGCGGAATCACCGAGCCTACCCCGACATTCTCGGCTTGCTTCGGCGCAGCATTCCTTTCACTCCACCCGACCAAGTACGGCGAGGAGCTCGTGAAGAGGATGAAGGCTGCCGGCGCAAAGGCATACCTCGTGAACACCGGATGGAACGGCACAGGCAAGCGTATCTCAATCCGCGACACCCGCGGAATCATCGACGCGATTCTCGACGGTTCAATCGAGAAGGCTCCTACCAAGAAGATTCCGTTCTTCGACTTCGAGGTTCCGACCGAGCTTCCTGGAGTTGACTCACACATCCTCGATCCTCGCGACACCTACGCTGACGCGGCTCAGTGGGACGAGAAGGCTAAGGACCTTGCAGCACGTTTCCAGAAGAACTTTGAGAAGTTCACTACGAACGAGCTTGGAAAGTCCCTCGTAGAGGCTGGTCCTAAATTGTAGGCGGGGCGCCTAGAAGGCGGCCTGCTTCGTTGGACGTCTTGATGAAATCCTCACAACCATCAGGTTGCTGCGGTATTCATCTTCACCGTCCGCCTCGCATCCCATCCTTTTATGCATCCCCTTTCTCTCAGGTAATTTCTGAATGATTTCTTGAGATTAAAAATTTCAATATTTGGTTGGTTAAGAATTTTTCTTGACCAACCTTTTTTGTTTTGAAGGAAGAAATGTCTTATAAAACAATGAGTCCGGAGGGAGAGATGCGGGGAAGGGGGCGAAGGGAGGTCTTTCGGGATTGTGCGGAGGAGGGTTCCTCGGAAAGGGCTTCAAGGACGGCGCTCGTGGCCTCGAAGGCGAGGCGCGGGGTGTTGTTGTTCTCGCTGAGGTGGCAGAGGAAGAGGTTGCGGAGGGTCGGATGCCAGAAGCGGCGGACGGCCGAGGCGCACTCGTCGTTGGAGAGATGGCCGTGGCCGTTCATTATACGCATCTTCAGTTCGTGGGTGTAGGGGCCGGACATGAGCATATCCACGTCGTAGTTGGACTCAAAGACCACCGTGTCGGACTCGCTGGCAAAGGCCACGGCCTCGTCGGTCACGCGCCCGGCGTCGGTCATTATGAAGAACCGGTGGAAGAGGGCAGCGTCGGGCTCCATCGCGGAAGAAATGTCATGACAAGGAGTTGAGGACGATTCCTCCGCCAGAGATTCTCCCAACGGGATTCTGACCGCATAGCCGACGGTCTGCGTGGCGTCGTGAGGAACGATGAAATAGCGCACGGAAAAGCCGCAGACGTCGTTCCATTCATCGGGAAGCAGGCTCAGGACGGTCGCCCCGAGATTTGCCAGTTTAAGAGTATGGTGGAGAAGGGCATCGGCCAGAACATCGGATGTCCACACGGGCTTGCTCAACTTCTTGCAGTAGGAAGCGAGGCTGCGGACATGATCCATGTGGTCGTGAGTGACGAGGATGGCCCCGAAGTCGTCGGTCGAGAGGCCGTTGTCCGCGAGCAGCGTCCGCAGTCGCCTGATGCTCACTCCGGCATCAATGAGCAGTCCTCCGAGGCAGCGTCCCTCCTCAAAACGGCCGAGAAAATAGCAGTTTCCGCTGCTGCCGCTCGAAAGGCTCATAAATTTCACTTCAATCATATTCCTTCATCCTCAAACTTTCCGACGAAACAAGTTTCATATCCACGTCAGTTCTTATCATCCTCACAGAATTTTTTTATAACCCCGTAGGCATCCCCCACCCCGAGTTCACCGGCGCGTGAAAGGTCGATGCATCCCTTCTCCTTGTCTTTGAGGTAAATCTGGACGAGCCCCCGGTTGAAATAGGCGTCGCCGAGATAAGGG
>CAVBPI010000395.1:0-2373 GCA_963596955.1 bacterium
GCTCTATGCCGCCCTCGCCGGGTGCATCGGCTTCATGATGATTAAGTACGAGTGGGGAATAGGCAAGCAGCACTGGTTCAAACCGTTCCCGTTCGTCATCGTCGCCATCAACATCCTCATAGCCGTCGCCTCCGACTTCGAGACCGCCGTCAAGGGCTGGTACAGCTGGTATCTTTCTCCTGAGCAGGTGTGGCTCTACGGCGGCTGGCACAATGTGATGAACGGCATCGCGGGCATTCTGAACATCTTCTGCATGACGGCGTGGTGGAGCGTCTATTCCTCAAAGGACAGGAAGGATATGCTCTGGCCTGACATGACCTGGGTTTATATCCTCGTCTATGATGTGTGGAACTTCGCCTACACCTACAACTGCCTTCCGACGCATTCATGGTACTGCGGCGTCGCCCTTCTGCTCGCCCCGACCATCGCCGCGCTTTGCTGGAACAGGGGTGGATGGATTATGAACCGTGCCAACACTCTGGCAATCTGGTGTATGTTCGCGCAGGTGTTCCCTCTCTTCCAGGTGACGTTCCCGGACGGAACCGCGGCGAGCAAGTGGGCCACTCTCCCGTCACTCTATGCTGACGGCACTCTGAACGGCATCGTCGAGGGGACAAGCGTAAACGCCGACCCGACCGCCATGACAGTGGTGAGCGCCCTCGCGCTGACAGTCAACGTGATAGCTCTCGGATATATCATTTACCAGTCGCGTAAACGTCACATCAACCCTTATAAGGAAGAGGTCTTTGTGAACCAGAAATATTATAAGGATGCCGCCGCGCGAATAGCATAGGGAGGCTAAGCTTCGAATCAATGTTATCTGTCTTCTGCTTGCAGGATTGGCTAATGAGACACAATTCTGCAAGCAGAAGACAGTCTCGTTTGGGGTAACTGAACGATTTTATCGCCATGCCGTTATAGGGCAGTATGGCAAGTTTATAGGCAGCCTGCAAAATTCGTTTTGACGAAGTCGCGTATGTAGGCTTTCAGCTCGTCTCCCTGAAGGATGGTGACATGATTCGCGAGACCTATGCAGAAACGGGCGGGAGCGATGAGACTGAGTATGTCTGTTTCCAGATGCCATTTGTAGCCTTCGCGGTCGGCTTTCTGAAGCAGTTCCTCGCTGAGCGGGAATTCCTCTATGATGATATTCTTCGCCGTGAGGTCCATTTCGAGCAGAATGTGAACGGACTTCTCGCCACTCCAGTTGAAAATGTCGGTCTGCTTCTCCTTGTGCTCGCTTTCGTGAGTCCACTGATCCTGCAGGATTTCAGCGGAGCCCATCTTGGAAAGACCGAACAGCTTGCAGCAGTGGTCCTCCAAATCGTAGCACCATACATATTTCTTGTTCTGGACCAACTTGAACGGTTCGACTCTTCTGTCAGCCGTCTTCTCCGAAGATGAGAAACGGCGGAGGATTACACGCCTTTTCGAACTGATGGCCTGTTCCAGAATGCCGACTTTAGTTCCCAACTTTAAACCGGAAGCAATTTTTGTCGCTATGACCCGCGCCCGTTCGTCTTCGCGCATCGGCTCGGATTCACCGTAACGTCTGATGTATGGTGTGCCGTCCATGCAAACGACACCGTCATCGAATGGCCTGACTTTCACTGCCACCACACGGCCGTCAAACATTATGTCAAAGTCCAGAAAGTCCAGAATGCTCTTGTCGAAAACCAGCTTCGCCTCATCTTGAATGAGGCGTATGTATCTGTCGAGCGAATTTTCGTATAGGTTCAAATCATTGTCCAACCCGACAACATATCCTGCATCGGAAACGCCGAGATAGAGCGTGCCGCCGACTTTTGAGTTCAGAAAGGCGCAAATCGCACGGAACACAACCTTGCTCTGTTTTTTGAGATTGGGAACTGTTCGCAGTCCTTTTTCTGCGGGATATATGAATGATGTCTTGAATTCCTTGACTTTATCCTCCACGCCGAGGAACTCTTCATCGTTGTCGTCCAGAGATGCCTGAATTTCGTCGTCGAGTGACAGTACGCGGATTATCTCGACCTTCAGGTCGTTGAGGGATGATTCCGGGACAATGCCTTTGATTCGATTGTATGACTGCATAATCATGGCGGTCTTGGCAATCAGAGGGTCATCGGACAATGTCAGATTTGAGAGCAGTTCGGAGTCTCCGTCTTTTCCAATCTGCATCAGAATATTCACGAGGTTTACGGAGCGGACGACAGACGGGATTTCCGCAATGTTTGATGATGGCACAAGCTGCTTCATCTCGGTGTATCTTCCTCGCGTGAAAAGAACCAGCTGCTCCAGATAGTCTGCCTTGAGGTTCAGGAAATCGAGTTCCCGTTCATCTTCCGTCAGTTCCGCAAGCATCTGGCAGAAACACAGAATCTTATATATGTC
>CAVBPI010000396.1:0-2366 GCA_963596955.1 bacterium
AGCCTGCGCCCTATGATTGGCGTCGGATTAGGCATTTTCGACGGAAACTCTTTCAGTTACAGACGCATACCTCGCGATGGCAGCGCCCCGACAGGCGTTGCATATCATGTTTCTGAAAGCTATCTGGACTATATGGAGGAGCCCGTGTCCGACAGCAGGAGCAGCATCACTGCGGTACTCTCGGCATCACTTCAGCTGACATATACTTTCAACCGCCATTTCTACATTTCCGCAGAGTGCGGCTTCAAATGCTTTCCGAACAGCTTCAATTACGAGAAGGTCAGCTATCAGTTCAAGAAGGCATTTGAACCTTCCAACTGGGCTGAATCGGTGGCATGGTCGGAACTGGAGGACAGATATGTCCTTGACATGGATTCCGCGGTCAGCACTGCGGCCAGGCTTCCGTTCAATTTCCTGAACATCAATTTCGGAATAGGCTGGAACATCGGCTTTAACCGCTACCAGTCAGGCAAGTATTCAAAGTAAATAGGATTGTTATGAAAAGACATATATTTTATGCGGTTCTTTCCGCGCTCATTCTTGTGACAGCCGTTTCCTGCCATCGTCATTACATGGATTTTGACACGGCTCCGGAGAACTATTATCTGCTTACACTTGAGAATCAGAGCAATACGGACATTGTATGGTTCGTTCCCTATCACAGCAAAGGCTCCGACGCGCGCGAAGATGAGCTTCCTGCAAGCCTTTCCGGCACGGACAACTGCCGCTTTGTCACAAAGGCTCACGAAAGGACAAGCGTGAATGTCACCGAGGACAAGAGCGGCCCGTTCGAGTCCTATGCCAAGGATGCCCTCGTTCCGTTCTATGTGTTCGACGAGACCGTCTTTGAAAAAGAGGACTGGACGGCCGTCGTGAGCGGAAAGAAGTGGCTCACCAAATACACTCTGAGCGCCGAGGAAGTAATCAGCCGAGGGAAAAATATTGTCTATACCGGGGAATAAAGCCATTCTTATGTGCAGGTCTGACTGAAAAACTGCTGGTGAATTATGAAAGTGTTTTTTATAAAAAACATTTTTGATGTATTTTTGTTTTTTGTAAAAAACACTTTTATATTTGTAGTCGTTAAATCAACGACAAATGGACATATTATTTCAGCGGCATGACGACTATCTCAGAGTTACCCCTACGGACTATGTTCGCGATTTTATGAAACAAGTCTGCTGGGACGGCCGGCTGGTCTGCATAAAGGGGCCAAAGGGAGTGGGAAAATCAACGTTGCTCAGACAGCGCATCAAGCTCAATTATGCGGAAGGAGACAGACACATTCTGTATTGTTCCGCCGATTCCGGGTACTTTTCAAATCACACGCTTCTGGACACGGCGGAAGATTTTGTAAAACTCGGAGGCACACATCTGTTCATTGATGAGATACACAAATATGAGAAATGGAGCATAGAGATAAAGGAAATATATGACCTGTATCCGCAGCTTCATGTCGTGCTGAGCGGAAGCTCTCTTCTTGCACTGAAAAGCGGGCTTGCCGACCTTTCACGCAGGATGCTGCAATATGATATGCCGGGACTGTCCTTTCGCGAATATCTGCATCTCGAAAAGTGCATAAACCTGTCCCCTATAAGGCTTCAGGAACTTCTGGACAATTCCTGCGAATTTTGCCTTAATGTGAGGAAACAGTGCAGCAGTCCTCTTGAGCATTTTCCCGGCTATCTTCAGAAAGGCTATTATCCGTTTTATTTTGAGGATAAGGTGGCTTATGCTCCGAGAGTGGAAAATGTCGTGAACTACACCATCGACAATGAGCTGACTTCACAATGTGGCGTTGATGTCGCGAACACCCGGAAAATAAAGGCTCTGATACAAGTCATTTCAGGAATGGTTCCTTTCGAGGTGGATATTGCAAAGATGGCACGCAATCTCGAACTCCAGAGACTCACGCTTCTGCAATACCTTAAGCATCTTGAGGACGCGCATCTGATAAGACGTCTGTTTGCAAATCTCATTACGACACGTGATTTGCAGAAACCGGATAAGATACTGCTGGACAACCCGAATCTGCTGTACGCCCTATGTCCTGATATTCCCGAAATCGGAACTGTCAGAGAGACTTTCTTCTGCAATCAGCTCGCTTCCGCAGGCCATGTGATAGAATATGGAGGAATGAAGAGCGCCGACTTCAGAATTGACGGGAAATATGTGATAGAAGTTGGCGGAAAGGACAAGGGATATTCACAACTGGACGATACGGAAAACGGTTATATCGCTGCCGACGGCATTGACACGGCCATTTTCCACAAGATTCCACTCTGGGCATTCGGTTTTCTGTACTAAAAACCAGGGCAACCGCATCAAATCTTAGCAGATTGCAGGATTTCGAGCAGGTAGTCTTG
>CAVBPI010000397.1:0-2362 GCA_963596955.1 bacterium
GAGTAATCTGCGGACCGCGGCTCTTCGTTCCCTGTTTCGTGGTTCTGAGAATGACGCCGTTCGCCGCCCTCGAACCGTAAATCGCCGCGGACGAGGCGTCCTTGAGAATCTGCATCGTCTCGATGTCCTGAGGCGAGAGATATGCAATCGCATAGTTTCCCGTGCCTACAGGAACGCCGTCAACGACATAGAGAGGGTCATTGGAAGACGCGATTGACGAGGCTCCGCGCACACGGACGGTCATTCCGCTGCCCGGAAGTCCGCTCGTCTGCTGCACCGTCACGCCGGCGACCTTTCCCTGAAGGAAGCCCGACGCCTCGGTGACAGGACGCAGCTGCATATCCTCGTTGGAAACTGTTGAAACGGCCGTGGTGAGGTCGCGTCTGCGAACCGTGCCGTAACCGATGGCGACGACGGCATCGAGGGCAATCGCCTCTTCCTGCGCCATCACGTTGATGACGCTCCTGCCTGCAACCTGCTCAACGACAGTCTTGTAGCCAAGAGCATTAAACTCTACTGCCCCCCCCTGAGAGGTGAGTGTCAGAAGATAGTTACCGTCGGCATCCGTAGTGGTACCATTCTGAGTACCCTTCTCCATCACGGTCATCCCGATTACAGGATTCCCCTGAGAGTCAACTACAGTGCCCTTAACAGAATGCTGCTGCGCGAATGCGGTGAATCCTGCGACGAGCAGCACAACCATAGTAAGATATTTTCTCATGCGGTTGATTATTTAGTTTGTGTTATCAATATCCCGCGGACATTCCCAGGAGGATATGCCACAGGTCACCGCAAAGTTATGCATTTTGACTTTCGGGTGTTCATCGCCCGAGGGCATAAGTGGACGATGTGGGAATGAAAATATATCCATTCATATGATATTCAATGCATTAAAAACGACAAAAGGCGTAAATAAGTGGATATATATTGATATGTTTTTATCTCCATAGACCCGATTTTTCGTTATAATCGCGGAGATTTTGAGTAAATTTGCCGTGTATATAATATAATAGGTATATGGATGTTCACAGACTTTCGGCTTTCGCCGCAGCGACGATTCTCTCGGCGGCAATGTTTTCCGCGCCTGCGGCTCTTGCCCAGAATACGCAGGCTTCCGAAAAAGGGAATGCGGAGACTACGGAGCGACGGTGGGGAATAATCGACTTCTCGGTCTCGTATCTCAGGCAGGCTCCGGACTATGAATCCGCGCTTGAGACTCAGGAACTTATGGGTACACCGGTGGAGATTGTCGGGGAACGGGGCTACTGGCTTCAGGTGCGGACTCCGCAGCCCTACACGGCGTGGTGCACGGACAAGGGTGTGCATGAGGTCGATGAGGCGGGGATTGAGGAGTGGACTTCCGCCCGCAGATACATCGTCGTCTCGCCGCACTCCGCCGTCTATTCCGGACGCACAGACCGCTCGGACGTGGTCTGCGACCTTGTTGAAGGCGACATCGTGCGTGCCGTGCTCGGGAAGCCGCGGACCAAGGCGCATCCTCAGGGGCTGCCGGTGCGCAGGGACGGCTGGGCAAAGGTGGAGACCCAGTCAGGAAGAGCCGGCTGGGTGAAGGCCTCCGATGTCAGTGACTTCCGCAAGTGGGCTTCGGGAAGCGCCGCGACGGAAAAGACCGTGGTGGAGACGGCCATGCGCTTTGTAGGAACGCCTTATCTATGGGGCGGGATGTCCCCGAACGGCTTTGACTGCAGCGGGCTCGTGCGCTTCGCCTATTTCATGAACGGTCTGCTGCTCCCGCGCAATGCCAATCAGATGGCGTTCTGCGGCCGTCCGGTGCCGGTGTTCGCCGAAGAGCGCAGCTTCTGCGCCGACAGCCTCAGAGCTGGAGACCTGCTGTTCTTCGGAAGCCGAGGCAAGGACGGAGCCCCCGACAGAATCACTCATGTGGGTCTCTACATCGGGGACGGCAGGATGATTCACTCCTCGCATCTGGTTCGGGTCAATTCCCTCGTTCCCGGAGAAGCCGACTGTTACGAGAACGCCCACCGGCTCCTTTCCGCCGTCCGAATCATCGGTCACGAGACCCAAACCCGCGACGGGCGCTTCAAGGCGGAGCGGCTGAGCGATTCAGCCTACTATTTCAGACAAGAAAAATAAAAAGCGGGCAGGTTCGATGACCTGCCCGCCTCTAATTTCAAGTCTCTCAACTATTTGCTAACAACTGCGCTAAGTTTCTCGCAGAGCTCGTCAAGCTTCTCGAACATCTCCTTGCGGATGCCGGCGAAATGAGCGGCCGGCTTCACGCCCTCGGCAGGATGATTTACCTTGTCCTTGAGATTGTTATAGAGATCAACAGCCTCGTCAATCACCTTGGCGAGTTCATCGTTGTTCTTGCCCGGGTTAA
>CAVBPI010000398.1:0-533 GCA_963596955.1 bacterium
ACGCACGCTCCGACTCTACGCCCGCCTCCACGACACCCTCGGCATCTTCCACACGGGCTGCGACTCGCTCTCCGCCCCGCTCTTCGTCCGGGCGAACAACATCCGGCTCGGCATTGTGAACGCGACCTACGGAACCAACAGCGGAATCCGTGGCACTTCCGTCAACTGGCTCGGCGACAAGGAGAGGCTCCGCGAGGCAGTTGCCTCAGCCGCCGCCTCTTCCGACTTCACGATTGTCCTTCCCCACTGGGGCGAGGAGTACCGGACGCGGCACAACGCCTCCCAGGAGAGCACGGCGCGTTTTCTTGCCGAAGCTGGAGCCGACATCATCATAGGAGCGCACCCGCACGTGGTTCAGGACACGGCGTCAATATCAGGCGTCCCCGTCCTCTACTCCCTCGGCAACGCCCTCTCCAACATGAGCGCCCGCGACACGCAGCTGGAACTGATGGCACGCCTGACGCTGATTCGCGACCACAGCGGCACCCGCCTCGCCTCCACCGAGTTGATATGGCTCTGGTGCTCCCGCCCCG
>CAVBPI010000398.1:543-1825 GCA_963596955.1 bacterium
GCTTTGACTCCCGCTACACCGTCATCCCCGTTGCCGACTACGCCGACCGCCGCGACCTCTGGCTAAACCCCGCCGACCACGACAAGATGCTCTCCACCTGGAAAAGATTGAATTTTTGCAAATAAATCATTATTTTTGCGGTATAAACTAACAACTCCTACGGAGTATAAACTAATGATGCCAAAGGAGTATAAACTAACAATAGCCTGACTGACAAGATATATTATGGCAACCACACAGGAGAAACTCGCTGAATCACTGAGCGTTCTGAAAGAGTATCAGGATGCCCACGAAGATAATCTTGTCATCTGCGGAGCCGCCGTGTTGGGAGAAATCCACACGAAAAGACTAATGGACAACGGGTATCTCCAACGAGTGATAAAAGGATGGTATATCCCTTCGTCACCGGGAAATGAAGGCGACTCAACCGTATGGTATGTGTCTTACTGGTCATTTGTTGTTGCGTATCTCAATAACAAATTCGCAGAAAACTGGTGTCTCTCTCCGGAATTGTCGCTCTATTTCTACAGCGGGAAGACCGTCATTCCCAAGCAGCTCGTCATCCGCAGCAAGTCGGCGTCAAACAACATTCTGGAGCTGCCGTTCAAAACCTCCATTCTGGACATCAAGGCAAACATCCCGGAAAATGCATTCAAGGAGCCCCGGTACGGCATCAGGCTGTACTCTCTCCCACTTGCCCTGCTCATGGCCTCCCCGGACTACTACAGGCGCAATTCCCTCGAAGCGAGAGTCTGCCTGTCAATGCTTAGGGACGCATCCGAAATCATCGGTCCGGCAATGGACGGCGGAAATTCCACACGCGCGGGGCGGATTGCCGGAGCATTGAGGGCAATCGGAAGGGACGGAATGGCAGACAGCATTGTCTCGACGATGAGACAGGTAGGATATTCCGTGCAGGAAGAAAATCCCTTTGACGATGACATCCATGTCAGGCTGCTTGAGACATCGCCGTATGCATCCCGTATTCAGCTGATGTGGCGCAAGATGAGAGAAACGGTTCTTGAAGTGAAGGCGCGGCGCAATGTTCCCCTCCATAACAGGTCCGCAGAGAAAGTGCTTTCCATAATGGATTCGGGATATATAAGGGACAGTTACAATTCCTTGTCCATTGAGGGATATAAAGTTACGGAAAATTTGCTTGAGAAAGTGCGTGGTGGTGCATGGAATCCGCAGAAAGACGAGGAGGACAGGAACCGGAAGGATGCGCTGGCGGCAAGGGGCTATTATCAGGCCTATCAGGTGCTGCGGCAGAACATATCAG
>CAVBPI010000398.1:1985-2347 GCA_963596955.1 bacterium
AGAATCATCAAGGCTGGCATTTTCAGCTGTTTGAGCCGGCAGTGCAGGCCGGAATAATCAAGGCATCAGACCTTGTCGGCTACAGACGGCATCAGGTGTATATCCGCAACTCCATGCATACCCCGCTTAATCCGGACGCGCTGCTTGACGCAATGACGGCGCTCTCCAATCTCATGAATGAAGAAAAGGACGCGCTGGTACGGGCAATTCTCGGACATTTCTTTTTCGTATATATCCACCCATACATGGACGGAAACGGAAGAACCGCGCGGTTTCTGATGAACAGCCAGTTGGTCACCGGCGGCTACAACTGGGCCGTCGTGCCGGTAGGCAGAAGGGACGAATACATGAATGCTCTGGAG
>CAVBPI010000399.1:0-2340 GCA_963596955.1 bacterium
GAATAACCTTGATTTGTTTATAGAAATGCTGTCGATGGACTCGTCTTCTTCGAGGGAGAGGGGGCTGTCGAATTTTCTGGCGGAGAGGTTCATGACGGGGAAGAACCGGATCGACCGCTTTCCCGTGGGCGTGACGCCTGAGAACCCCGACGGTGACGGGACGGAGAACCTGCTTTTCTCGTGGGGGACTCCGAAGATTGTGTTCTGCACCCATCTGGACACGGTGCCTCCCTATTTCCCTCCTGCGGTCGATACCACCGGCGCGGCTTCCCGTGACGGCGAGGAGGATGTGGTCGTGAGGAGCAGGGGAGCGTGTGACGCCAAGGGACAGATTATCTCGATGTACAACGCCTGCCTTGAACTGGAAAGACGGGGATATTCCGATTTCGCGCTTCTTCTTCTCGCGGGGGAGGAGTCCGGCTCGTTCGGCGCCAAGTCGTTCCGCGGAACCGGTATAAAGGCGGATTATGTGGTCGTGGGCGAGCCGACGGACAACAGGATGGTCTCCGCCTGCAAGGGCACGAAGTCGTTCGAGGTGACGCTGACGGGCAAGGGCTGCCATTCCGGCTATCCGGGCTACGGGGTGTCGGCGGTCGATATGTTCGTGGATATGGTGAATGAGCTTCGCGCTCTGGATTTTCCTTCTGATGAGGTCCTCGGGGAGACGACGTGGAACATCGGGCGGCTGTCGAGTGCGAATCCGCAGAACATACTCAGTCCGAAGCTGAGCTTCCGGATATATTTCCGCACGACCTTCGCCTCCGACGCGCGGGTATGCGGCGTGATGTCCGCCTTCGGCGAGAGGGAGGGCGTGAGCGTCAAGGCCTTCGGAGGTGACACGCCGATGAACTACACGGTGTTTGACGGATTCGAGACCACTCCCGCGGCATTCGGCAGTGACGCGCCCCAGCTGGACGGCTTCGCGCACCGCTGTCTCTGCGGGCCGGGTTCGATTCTGGTCGCTCACACCATGGATGAATATGTGAGGGTGAGCGAGCTTGTGAAGGCGACTGCCCAGTATGTGAGGATGTACGAAATTGTGACGGGACGGTAGGCTATGGCGGTTGTTTTGAAATTCGGGGGCACGTCCGTGGGGACGTTCGACGCGGTTTCGCGCACTATGGACATCATAGCGTCGCGGCTGCCGGAGCACCCTGTGGTGTGCGTCTCGGCCCTCTCCAAGGTGACTGACCTGCTCTACGCGATTGCTGACGCGGCGGCGCGCGGGGACGGCTCCGGACTGGACGCAATGATGTATGAGCTGCGCTCGCGTCATCAGGCTCTGGTCTGCTCGCTGCTCTCGGCCGACGCGGAAGGCTGTGCCGGGGCTGCGGCGAGGGTCGATGAAATCTGCGACACCCTTGCGGCGGTGGTGAGCAGCGTGACGGCGCTCGGGGATGTTCCTGACAGGATTCGTGCGGTAATCATTTCCCACGGCGAGATTCTTTCTTCCACGATTATCTGTCTCGCGCTCAATTCCCGTGGGGTGCGCACCGGATTCGCTGACGCGAGGACGATGATTGTGACGGATTCTGAGTATATGTGCGGGGAGCCGCAGTTCGACCTGATAGACAGGCTTGTCCCGGAGGTCGTCGGCGAGTGCTTCGCAAGGGGGACGGCGTTCGCCTCGGACGGGAAGGCTGCTGACGGGAAGCCGAACGATGCCGTGATAACTCAGGGGTTCATTGCCGCGAACAGGCTCGGAGCCGGCACCGTCTTGGGGCGCGGCGGCTCTGACTGGTCCGCCTCGATAATCGCCTCGGCGCTCGGGGCTTCTCGGGTTGAAATCTGGACGGATGTCGATGGCATCAGGACCACCGACCCGCGCGTCTGCCCGAACACCCTCCGGATTCCGCGCATTTGCTGCGAGGAGGCCGCCATGATGGCCCGTTTCGGAGCCAAGGTGCTGCATCCCAAGACGATAGCTCCCGCGATGGCGCGGAACATTCCTGTCTATGTGCTTAATTCCTCGGCTCCGGCCGGAGAGGGCACCGCGGTCGTTCCTGAGGAGGCGCCCGAAGGTCCGCGCGGAATCGCATTCAAGAGAAATGTCTGTCTCGTGAGGTTCAGTCCCAAGGCTTCGGAGGATTTCAGCCGGTGCATGGAGGAGTGCAGGATAGAGCCTGATATGCTGACTTCGGCAGGGCGTCAGATGATGGTGACTCTGGATTTCTCGTACAACATCGGCGATTTCATCAGGCTTGTCGCCGCAAGGACGGACATACTGCTCAAGACGGGCTACAGCCAGCTGACGGTCATAGGGCACGGACTTGCCGCTCTTGCACCGGAGCTTGAGGCGGCGGTCCCCGGGCTGAGAAAGAACTTCGGGAAGATGTTGAA
>CAVBPI010000400.1:0-1663 GCA_963596955.1 bacterium
GGATATATACTCATGTGTGGAGGCGCGAGCAAGGATCCGGCGGTGTTCAGCTACGCGATATTTGACTTTCAGAGGCTCGTGGCCGCACCGCTGGTGATTCTCGCCGGCATCGTGGTCGAGATAGTCGCGATAATGGGTGTAAACAAGAAGTAAAACCAGACTCCTTGGGGAAGAGAGGCGCTTGAGCGCCGTGCGGAGAACAACGAAGCGAGGGCTTTGCGCGATAGTGTGCACGAAGCACCACTTCCCCTTCGAGGGGACGGGAGGGGTTAATATATGAACTGGTTTGAAGCAATTTTATTGGGCCTGCTGCAGGGGCTGACGGAGTTTCTGCCCGTGAGCAGCAGCGGGCATCTGCAGATTGGCAAGGAACTGCTCGGGATTGACGCGGGGGGAGACCTCGTGTTCGAGGTGGTCGTTCATGCGGCCACGGTGCTGAGCACGATTGTGGTGTTCCGCAGACAGATTTGGGGGCTTCTGAAGTCACTTTTTGTCAAGGACGGGCTCTTCAGAAGCATGGGCCACCCGTCGCGCTTCAACGACGGGACGGACTATGTGCTGAAAATCTGCGTGTCGATGATTCCGGTCTTCATCGTCGGGATGTTCTTCAAGGATGCCGTGGAGGGAATTTTCGGGTCTTCGATATATGTTGTAGCTGGCGCACTGCTCGTGACCGCTCTGCTGCTTGTGCTTTCGGACAATGCCTCCAAGCTGAAATTCGGCGGATGCAGGAGCTGCTGCAAGTACAAGGCTCCGCTTGAGACCGCAGGAAGCCGCGCGGCTTCTCCAGAACGGCAATCGGCCGACAATGAGACCGGAACGGCTCTCAAGGGTTCCGGCGACGGAACTGTGACAGGCGCCCGCAACGGCATATCCTATTGGCAGGCGTTCGTGGTGGGCCTCGGACAGGCCGTGGCCGTTCTCCCCGGGCTTTCCCGCTCAGGCACCACCATCGCCACGGGACTTCTCTGCGGCGTGAAGCGCGATGTCATCGCTCAGTTCTCGTTCCTGATGGTTCTCGTCCCGATTCTGGGTGAGGCGTTCCTTGAAATCGTCGGCGGAGAGATGGCCGCATCCACTGTCGGTGCGCTTCCGCTCGTTCTCGGATTCATTTCGGCGTTCATATCAGGGCTTTTCGCCTGCAAGGTGATGATTGCCCTCGTGAAGAAGACGAAGCTCGGCTGGTTCGCGCTCTACTGCGCCGTCGTCGCCGTGCTCATATTCATATTCGCATAACTCGGAACTCATGATTCCACGAGAGCATATTCATTCGTCCTCCATGTCCCCGAAAAGCAATATCCCCGAACGCAGATGACAAGGAGCCTCACATATTTTGTTGCCGACGTTCATCTCGGCTGCGACGTCCTGAACCCGAAGGACCGTGAGGCGCGTTTCGTGGGCTTTCTGAAATCGCTGCCGCCGGAGACCGAAAGTCTCTACCTGCTCGGGGACATCTGGGACTTCTGGTATGAGTACCGTGACGTCGTGCCCAAGGGCTATGTGCGCGTGTTCGCGGCAATTCTCGACCTCATCGACAGAGGCGTGAATGTCTATTTCTTCCGCGGCAACCACGATGTCTGGAGCTATTCCTATTTCGAGTCACTCGGCATGAAGCGGCTTGAACAGCCCTACATCACGACCATTTCCGGCAAGGTCTTCTGCC
>CAVBPI010000400.1:1673-2339 GCA_963596955.1 bacterium
CGGCCACGGCGACGGTCTCGGTCCCGTTCCGCGCGGCTACCGCATCCTCTCCGGTATCTTCCACTGCCGTCCGCTCCAGAAGCTCTTCAGCACGCTGCACCCCTGGCTCGCGTTCCGTCTGGGCAACACATGGTCGAAGCACAACCGCCTCAGGCACAAGACCGAGTATGTCTTCAGAAACGAAGATGAACCGCTTTACAAGTTCGCCGAGTCGCTGGGGGAAAAACAGCACATAGACTACTTCATCTTCGGTCATTTCCACTCATGGGTCAATCTCCAACTCCCCTGCGGCGCGAACTTCCGCATGGTCAAGGACTGGTTTCGCTCCTCCCCCTACCTCGTCTGGGACGGCGAATCGCTCCGTTCCGCCGAGTTCACGCAGGGGCAGCCCGTGTGAGGAAATACCCCTCTTTCGTTTTGATAATCAAGTAAATGTCACTAATAAATCCAATGACTATGAAAAAGATAATTTCTATTTTTGCAGTGATTCTTCTCTGGGTGTGCGCGGCCTCAGGGATCAATGCCCAGACTGTCGGCGGAACCCGAACCATCGACGTCACGGAACAAGTTTCAGGAGTGTCCTCGCTTGAGGGCGTACTTACTTGCTACAGAGGCAATCTGATGATGAACGGCCGGGTGCTCACTCCGGCGGAGATGTCAGTCATC
>CAVBPI010000401.1:0-856 GCA_963596955.1 bacterium
TTGCATAGGAGGTCACGGAACCGAGATAATAGGCCGAGCAGCCGGGCACGGAGGTCATGAGTTCAGAAATCTTTCCGCCCGTGCAGGACTCCGCGGCGCTGACAGTCTTGCCCGCCCTGAGAAGCAGCCTGCCGATTTCCGTCTGAAGGTTGCTGTCACTTTCCGCATAGATGGCGTTTCCGAGTATTTCACGAAGCCGTGCGATCTGACTCTCAAGCTCAGCCTCGTTTTCCTGACGGTGACCGCCGTATATGGACAGTCTCAGCCTGACTCCGGTAAGTGGATTGGGAAGGTAGGCGAGGTGTATGTGCTCAGGCAGGGCGGTCTCCCACTGCTCAATCTTTTTTGAAAGCGCAGATTCCGCGAGGCCGAAAGTCATCAGGGTCCTGTGGGTGATAGCGGCTTGTCCGAAGTGTTTCACTATGTCCGCAATCACGTCGGAAAGCGCCGCCTCCGTCTCGAAAGGGACTCCCGGCATGGAATAGAGCCGTGCCTTATGTCCGAACCTGCCCTCGTCGAAGGGGAAGACCATGACAGGAGCCGTGCCCCTGCGGTTGAGAATCACCTCGCAGCTGTCCGGGACGGATGCCTGGGCAATGTTTATGTCAAGCACGTCGAGTCCTCGGGAGCGCAGTATGTCGTGGATGATTTCAAGCTGGTGCGTGTCCTGCCTGTATCCGGACGCCCCGGAGAGTTCCGCCAGGGCGGGCTTCGTGATGTCGTCCTTAGTTGGACCAAGACCTCCGGTAACTATGACTATGTCATTGCAGGACAGTTCGTTTTCCAGTGTTTCAATTATCTGTTTCCCGTCGTCTCCGATTGAGACCATCCTCGTGACCCTCACGCCTATGTCGTT
>CAVBPI010000401.1:885-2330 GCA_963596955.1 bacterium
GGTGTCGATGATCTGGCCTATAAGAATTTCGTCACCGATTGTGCAGATTGATGCCGTTGTCTGTTTCATTTCGTATCTGTTTTTTCCCGAGGCCCCGTTCTGGCCGGCAGCCCGTTGACTATATTTTTCACGACTGAGGGGCCTTCGCGGAAAAGACCGGTATAGACCTCAATCAGTGACGCGCCGGCGTCGAGCAGCTGCTGTGCCTGAGCGCTGTTCATGACTCCTCCCACGCCGATGATAGGCAGCAAACCGTTTGATTTCTCGTATATATAATGTATGAACCTCAAGTTTTTGTTGAAGAGTTCGCTTCCGTCGCTGTCGTCATTGCGCCGGAGCGTGCTTCCGGCCACGATTCCGTCAATTCCTCCGGAAAGGCAATATTCTATGATTTCGTCGGTCTGGGCACGAGTGATTTCCGGCGTGAGCCTGACGAGAACCGGCTTGTTCGTGTCGTAGTACAAGCGCATAGTCAGTGTCCTGTCGATTACTTCCTGCAGTTCCGCAAGACCGTCGGCGCCATCAGCCCCGCTTTCGCCTTTCGGTTCTTCCGTGCCGTTGCAGTAGGGGTTTATCACAATCATATCGACAAAGTCGTAGAGCAGCGCAAAGGCGTTTTCAAAGTCCTTGACGATTTCGCCGCCCCTGCTCCGGGTGTTTCGGGTTATGTTGCCGGCTATTATGCAGTCCGGACTGTCTCCGCGCAGGTGCTCGATGGCCTTCTTGACTCCGAGATAGTGTCGTGCCGGGGTGCTGTAGTCCTGCTTGACATATGACATCGGACCGATTTCAATGAAGCTGAACCCAAAGTCTGACAGACTGTTATAGAAAACACCTTCAGTATCTATTGAAGCGGCGAGCCCGACGGGATTTGCAAACTCAAGACCGAAAATCTCAAGCTTCCGGTCTGTCCTTATCCGATTCCTGTAGCGCATTCGGACAAGGTGTCTTCCGAACGGAATCTTCCTTACCGCAGCGAGCAGATCCGTCGCGATTCCGAATGCCTTGGCCGGTGAGTTGTGCCTAAGATAGTATTTCAACAGTGCCTTGTACATGACTTCCCAAACAAGAAAACCTGACCCAACCTGACTCAAAGAGAGCTGAACAAAAAATTTAATCAGTTCCTTAGAGAATCTGAAGCAAACTTAACTAAAAAATATGAGAAACGCATAAAAATTATCCGCGCATTTCCTGGAAAGTCCCGTCGTCGAAGAAAACTATGATTTTGCTGACACTGCGCGGTCTGGAGGGGGGGACGGCAGAGGAAGCCAGCGGAGAGCCGATTGTGGCACCGGTCGGGGTCGGAGGCGGATTGGGGGACTGATAATCCTCGTTCTGAGCGGCCGCTGCTGCTGTGGTCTGGCCGTCAGGGACGTTTCCTGTGTTCATCCTGGACGGAACGGGCGTCATCTGCTGATGCGTTTCCTGAAGCGCCGGCCCTACAG
>CAVBPI010000402.1:0-1860 GCA_963596955.1 bacterium
GCTTCACGTACCGCTTTGGCTTGGAGTGTGTCATCTTTTCGTACAACTCCATCCATATTGAAAGGGTGAGGCAAATCACGGGTTAATTGGGGAATAACCGTGCGAACAAAGTTGAATAAGTTGTTTTCCCATGTGCCATCGTATGTCAGACGGTCGCTATAACGTTGATCTCCTATCAAATTAGACCTGTCGATGTAGTCCATGCGCAGATTGTCAAAACGCTCTCGGACGGGTAACCCTTTGCCGAACATCAGGAGTCCGGCCAATGTCAGCCCTTCTTTTCCTGTTCTTCTGTCTTTAGCATATCCGCCAAAGTTTGTCAGAAACTCTTTGTGTTCTGAAGAATTCCACTGGTGTTCCGGATGTAGGTTCTGAAACATTTGGCGAAACCGTTCCAAAGTAGGAATGTCAATGTCGTCCATAGTATAATATTCTAACAACAATCCGTCATTGCCTGTCTCGTTAGCATCACGGAGCATCATTTTCAGTTCCTGCTCCGTACAGTGGTAGTCTCCTTCATGGTTGCGTTTGAAAGTGCCTCTTGACAAATTGTTGTTGATATATACAGGACGAACTGTATAGTCGGCACGAGGCACATTGATGGCAATAACATTCTTGCCGTCAATATCTGTCGTCTGAATATCATCATTGTGTAAAAGATTGATATTTACCTTTTCTCGGCTGTTTATTATATTCCACAAGTCCTTGCGAATCTTGTCGGCATCCTCAACACCGGTAATTTCAAACCGCTTGGTATTGTTTTGCTCGTCAATATGTTCCGTCACACCCAATAGAATGGTTCCACCATATGTATTGGCAAAAGCGGAGTATGTGTCCCAAAGAGAACTTGGTACACTCTTGGTGGCTTTTTTACATTCTAAGGTTACGCGTTCACCATCCGACAGAAGTTTTTGTATATCCTGCATTTTAGTACATGAGTCAGAAATCGGGTGCAATTTACAACAATAAGTTGAAAAATTTGCCTTTTGTTTGTCGTAAGTTTAATTTTTCCGTGGTCTTCTGTGTGATGATGTATGAATAAAACGATAGTGGTCGGAATCGCCTCTAAGAGGGGAGATTCCGACCCACTGCGGTTGGAGCTGCGGCGTTCGAGGGGAACGGGGCTTATTTCAGGGAGAAGTAGTGGCGGACGGTTTCGACGGACTTTTTCGGCTGGCGGAGGGAGTTGTAGAGGCCGGCGTGGCTCATGGCCATGAACTGCTTTGCCGGCTGGTCCTCGCTGTTGCGGGAATAGGTGCGGTTGTCGTTCATCTGCCATACGGCGAAGCCGATGATATCGGGGTTGTTCCAGAAATTTTCGAAGGCGCAGGTGAGGTATTCCACCTGAAACTCCTCAGTCGAAACGCTCGCCGCCTGGTCGTGCCAGCCATAGACGGCGCCGTAGCCGGTCTCTGAAATCATGATGGGCTTGTCTGGGTAGCGCTCGCGGAAGGAGGCGACGATTTCGTCAAAGCTGTCGTTCACTTTCTTTTTGAGTGTGGCGGGTTCGCCGGGATAACACGGGATTACACCGGGGTAGTTGTTGATGGCTATCAGGTCCGTGTTCTCGTTGCAGATGTCGTTCACGCCCATGTTGCAGGCGAAGGTGACCAGCCTGCCGGAGTTCTCCGCCTTCACCGTCGCTATCAGCTCGTCAATCAGACTCTTGCATTCCTTGGTCGTGCTGCCCGGCTCGTTCAGAAAGGAGTAGATGATTACGCTCGGGTGGTTGAAGCTGCCTCGAACCATTGCACGAGTCTGCCGAATCTGCTGCTCCCGGAACTCAGAATCGGTGCAGTCCCCGACGGACTTGGTATATTCCTGCCCGTTGCCCCAGCCGAGGGACTCCTCCCAGACAAG
>CAVBPI010000402.1:1945-2319 GCA_963596955.1 bacterium
CCCGACGGACTTGGTATATTCCTGCCCGTTGCCCCAGCCGAGGGACTCCTCCCATACGAGCACGCCCATCTCGTCGCAGAGTTCAAGGAAGCGGTCGGTCTGCTGGTAGTGCGCCCCGCGGATGAAGTTGCCCCCGAGGTCCTTGAGGTGCTGGAGGTCCTGAATCCACTCGGTCTCTGACACCGTGGCTCCTCCGAGAGGGCTCTGGTCGTGGCGGTTCACACCCTTGAGGAACAGCTCCCTGCCGTTGAGCCAGAGCTTGCGGTCCCGCGCCTCAATCTGCCTCACTCCGAAGCGGACTTTCCTGCCATCGACCTCAATCGTGGTCATGTTCGGCTCCTCGGGGCTCCACAGCTTGAAGTCCTTGAGCTTCT
>CAVBPI010000403.1:0-2315 GCA_963596955.1 bacterium
CCCTTCAGCCGGTGGTGGACAAGGGCATCCTCCCCGGAGCAATCAGCGTGCTCTACAGCAACGGCGTTCAGGAAACCTGCTGCCTCGGCTATGCGGACGTTGAGGCAAGGAGGCCTATCCGTACCGACAACGTGTTCATGCAGTGCTCGCAGACTAAGGGCTTCTGCGGCGTGACGATGGCAAAGCTCGTCGAGGAGGGCAAGGTCAGCCTTGACGATCCGGTGTCGAAGTATCTGCCGGAATTTGCCACGCTTTGGATACAGGAGACACAGACTGACAGCACCATAGTCCTGAAGAAGGCACATAATGTCCTTACAGTCAGGATGGTGCTCAACCATACGGGCGGTTTCCCGTTCGAGTGCAGCGCAAAGCGCCGTGACGTGCGCGGCGGAGGCTGGTCGGGCGGCGGCCCTCTCAGGCAGATTGCGTCTGTTGCCGCGGCAAGCCCGATATTGTTCGAGCCGGGAACCCAGATTCGCTATTCCAACACAGGCATTGACATCGCGGCCGCCGTCATTGAAGTCGTGACCGGAATGAAGTGGGAGCAGTATCTGAAGCAGACCGTGCTTGACCCGCTCGGCATGAAATCGACATGGTTCTGGCCTACGGACAGGCAGCTCAAGACGCAGATAGAGATGTATGAGGTCTATAAGGATGCTCCTGCGCAGCATCGGATGGAGAACCCGTGGCAGCAGCGCCCTTACAACGACTCTCATGTCTTCGCTTCGGCGGGCGCCGGATTGTGGACTACTGTAGATGACCAGCTGAAATTCTACAAAATGCTAATGAATCTTGGAGTCGGGGACAACGGCGTCCGTATCCTCAAGGAGGAAACCGTGAAGTCAATCCTTGCCGTGAGCACCCGTCCAGAGGGCATGGAAGGCTATTCGCTTGGACTTACGGCTCCGGTGAAGGACAGTGAGGATGCATGGTTCGGCCATGGCGGCGCGTGGGGAACGAGTTGCTCTGTGAACTGGCACAAGAAGCAGCTCAGGCTTTGGGTCGTGCAGATTTCTGGCGATTCCAAGGATTGGAAGCCGCTTCTCTGGAAAGCACAGCAGGATTTCTTCAAGTCTCAGATTGACAACTCGGCAGCCGAGGCCTACACGGGCAGAATTCGATAATACATCGGGGGTGCCTATGCGTCCTGAATATCGACCGGAGGCCATGAATCTGGAACGGGGGCGGTTACAACCACCTCCGTTTTCTTTACCGGGTGGATGAACCTTACGCTGCGTGAGTGGAGGCAGATGCCGCCGTCGGCGTTGGAGCGGGGAGCACCGTACTTTAGGTCGCCCTTGATGACGCAGCCGATGTTCGCGAGCTGGCAGCGTATCTGGTGATGACGGCCTGTGAGCAGCTGCACTTCAATAAGGAAATATCTCTGAGAGTGCCCGGCCAGGCGATAGCGCAGGCGTGCCAGCTTGGCGTCCGGCCGCGGCGCTTTCCCGAAATCCTGCCCTGGGCCCTCTTCTGTGGCGGGGCCGATGCTGTCATGCCCCGGCACCTTACATATATATGACTTGTTCTGTTTCTCGTTGCGGACCATCCAGTCAGTGAGTTCCCCCTCTGCCGGATGCGGCTCCGCGCACGAGAGCGCCCAGTAGGTCTTGTGGATGCTGCCGTCCCGGAACATCGCGGTCAGCCTTTCGAGCGCCTTGGATGTCTTCGCGAGAATGACAATCCCGCTGACAGGCCTGTCGAGACGGTGCGGAACTCCGACGAATACCTGCCCCGGCTTCGCGTCCCTCTGCGCGATGAACGCCTTGTAGGCCTCGCTTATAGGCTCGTCGCCGGTCTTGTCGCCCTGCACGATTTCCCCGCATTTCTTGTTGACAATCATGATATGGTTGTCCTCATATAGTATCCTTGATTTCAGGTCTTCGTACTCGACCTCGCTCAATTCTCTGTAAATCATATATATAACTTTTTATTCCTTTCGTGTTCCCTATCATCGTCCCGCATATCCCCGGAATTTCCGTTTTTCGCCACCGGCGATTTTCAGGATTCGGGGATATGTTCCCGGCTTCTGTCATGTCCTGACGGACGGCAAAATTACAAATTGTCATTAAATATTGCGAAAATATTCCGTAAAACTGACAAAATGTCACGATAAATGAGGCTGCGGCGCGGTGGCACAAGTTTCGTTTATTCCTCTTGCGTCGTCCGAAAGGCACGAGCCCGACGGACGGCGAAGGTTTTTAAGTTTGATAATAAAAATAGGAGAAAATATTATGGGAAAAATTATTGGTATTGACCTCGGTACTACGAACTCATGCGTAGCCGTTATGGAAGGCAACGAGCCTGCCGTAATC
>CAVBPI010000404.1:0-2298 GCA_963596955.1 bacterium
GTTGTCAATGCTGTTTCCAAGACCGACGAGTTCTTCAATAAAAACAAGAAGCTCCTCATCGGAATCCTCACTGCCGTAGTCGTCATAGCGGCAGGCTCATACTGCTTCTACAAGTTCTACTGGCAGGCGGCTGTCGAGGATGCGAAGTCCCAGGTGGTGATTGCCGAGAGGAACTTCAACGCGGAGAACTGGGAAGTTGCGCTTAACGGCGACGGCGACAATCTCGGATTCGTGCAGATTATCGACCAGTACGGCACCAAGGGCGGCGACGCCGTCTATTACTACGCCGGAGTCTGCGAACTGAAGCTCAAGAACTACGAGGATGCTATCGAGTATCTCAACAAGTACAAGGGAGGCGACGATTTCCTTGCTCCGCGTGCAATCGCCTGCAAGGGTGACGCATACGTAGGCCTTCAGGAATACGACAAGGCTCTCGACTGCTTTGAGAAGGCCGCCGCAAAGAAGGACAATGTCTTCGCCGCAGGCTACATCATGAAGGCCGCAGCCGTATGCGAGAAGCTCGGAAACGACGACAAGGCGCTTGCCCTCTACAAGAAGGTTAAGGATCAGTATCCTTACTCAATCGAGGGACGCGAGATTGACAAGTATATTTCCAGAATAGAGAATAAATAGAAGTCTATAACTACGAGGAGGGGCTTGAACACCCCTCTTTTTATGCGGTTTTGAATCAGTTTCGGAAAACAGAAAAACATACTTTTGAAATATGGGAAGAGCATTTGAATTCCGTAAGGAAAGGAAGTTCAAGAGATGGGGCCACATGGCCAAGACATTCACAAAAATCGGAAAGGAAATAACCATTGCCGTGAAGCAGGGCGGTCCGGACGTGACCGGAAACCCCCGCCTGCGTGCGCTGATGCAGACGGCAAGGTCCGAGAATATGCCTAAGGAGAACATCGAAAGGGCAATCAAGAGGGCTTCGGAAAAGGATCAGGCGGACTACAAGGAGGTTGTGCTCGAAGGACGCGCACCTCACGGAATCGCCGTTCTCGTCGAGGCAGCGACCGACAACAACAACAGGACCGTTGCCAATGTCCGTTCATACTTCACCAAGTTCGGCGGTTCGCTCGGAACATCCGGCAGCGTCGAGTACCTTTTCGACCACAAGTCAATGTTCCGCATCAAGGACAACGGCAAGATTGACCTTGACGAGCTTGAGCTTGAGCTGATTGACCTCGGAGTTGACGAGGTCTTCGAGGAGGAGAACGAGGACGAGGAGAAGGAAATCGTCATTTACGGCGAATACACATCGTTCAACGCCATACAGAAGTACATCGAGGACCACGGCTACGAGCTGATTTCCGCCGAGTTCACCCGCATCCCGAACTGCGAACTTGTGGAGGTCTCACCGGAGGACCGCGCCGAAATCAACAAGCTCATCGAGAAAATCGAAGAAGACGACGATGTACAGAATGTATATCATACTATGCGGCCTGCTGACGACGCGGAAGATTAGAATATAGGCGATCTACTTCGTTACTCCGGGGTTCCCAAATCCTCACAACCATAAGGTTGCTGCGGTTTGAGAGCCCCGGAGTGCCTTGTATCTCATCCTCTATTCTGAATCTTCCTGTCCAAGCTTAAAAGATTCCTCGACTCACTCCGTTCGCTCGGAATGACAATATACATTTCCATCCATATTCTATCGTGTCATATCGAACGGAGTGAGATATCTTTGAGCGACGAAAATAGCAGAAATATCGAAATTAAGTAATATTACCTATTGATTGGAGAGGGTTCTGTCGGTATTTTTGTGCGGTTAAACGAAAAATGATAAAATCGCATAGTTATGAAACAGAAACTTTCCACTTTGGCTGTCGGATGTGCAGCGGCGGCGCTCCTTCTTTCCGCGGCATCGTGCAACAAGCCCCAGGTCTCCGGAGCGGAAGATATTGAAGTACAGGAAATCATCATCACGGAACCGTCGGACGGGAATCTGACGCTCATCCAGGGAGACACGGAGAGAATAAAGTACAGCGTGGTTCCGGAATCCGCGAAGAACGCGAAGATTGAATGGAGCATCGACGACCCGAACATAGCATCGGTCAGGAATGCGCGCGTCACGGCAATCGCGCCGGGAGAAGCGACCATCACGGCAAGCTCGGGAAAGGCCTCAAAGACCATAAGCCTGAAAGTCCGTGCCGTTCCGGTGGAGAGTTTCAGCCTGCCTGCGGAAATGAATGTCTATGTCGGATCGGAGAGCGAAATCAGCCTCACCGTCAAGCCTGAAGACGCAAACGCCGGTTCGTTCGACTGGACCGTCGCGGACGAGGAAATCGC
>CAVBPI010000405.1:0-2298 GCA_963596955.1 bacterium
GGCATGGTACGCGGACGGAGTGGCAATCCTCAAGGAGCTCTCTCGTCTCGGCATCGAGTCGGAGGTCTATAAGGAGAAGAGCCGCATTCTGGATTTTCAGAGGAAGAAGACCACCCAGAAGGTGAACCTCTATGAAAAGGTGCAGATTCCGGGCTATCAGGAGGCAATCCGCAAGATAAAGAGGTATATGGAGGACGAGGAGAACCTCTCCAAGGCGGCATCCAAGATTGTCAAGCAGAGACACGCGGAAGAGGAGGACGCTCAAGATGGTAACTAAGATGACTAAATACTCTTTCATCATGCTCTCTGAGCGGACGGAGGAATTTCTGGCTAAGCTGCAGGAGCTTGGGGTCGTCGATGTCACGCGTTCCCTCAAGCCGGTTGACGAGAAATCATCGGAGCTGCTTGCTGAAGCCGACGAGGCGAAGAAGGCCCTGGCCGTTCTCAAGGCCTGCAAGGAAGAACCCGAAGCCGGGTTCAGCTTCGATGGCTGCCCGATAAAGGCTGTCCTTGACACTCAGGAGCAGATTGCGGAAACATCGGCTGAGATTTCCTCCGCCAAGAAGGAAGTCTCCATCCGCGCCCCATGGGGCGAGTTCAGCAGCAAGGACATTCATTCTCTTGAGTCCCGGGGACTTAAACTGAGGTTCTACAGCTGCCAAAAAAAGAAATTCGACCCGTCATGGAGCGAGCTTCAGCCGCTCGAAGTCATCAGCGAGACCGACACCACGGTCTATTTCGTGACAGTCGCTCCCGCAGACGCGGACTACAGTTTCCCGATTGAGCCGATTGCCTCACCTGAAGGTTCAGTGAACGAGGCCGAAAAGGCGCTTTCGGAACTTCAGGACAAACTTGCAGTCGAGCAGACAAGGCTCGGAAACCTCAAGTCATGCGGCGAGGAAATCAGAAAGGCATACGAGGAAAAGCTCGGCGAGCTCGACCTCTACCTCGCGGAGACGGCAACCGAGAAGGCGGTCGATAACTGCATCACCGTCCTCACGGGCTTCGCTCCTACATCTGACGACGAGAGGCTGTGCAAGGAGTTCGACTCGATGGATGTCTATTACACCCATGAGCCGGCCAAGAAGGAGGACAACCCTCCTATCAAGCTGCACAACAACTGGTTCGCCAAGAACTTTGAAGTTCTGACCGGAATGTACGGAATGCCTGTCTATGACGAATTCGACCCTACACCGGTGCTCGGACCGTTCTTCATGCTCTTCTTCGCCATGTGTATGGGCGACGCCGGCTACGGAATCGTCCTCATGCTCATCGCCCTCTACATGAAGCTGAAGATGCAGAACACGAGCCTCGGAAAGATGTACCGTCTAATCGGGTTCCTCGGAGGAATGACCTTCGTCGTGGGACTTGTGCTCGGAACATTCTTCGGAATGAGCATACTCGACGCGTCATGGGCTCCGAAATGGCTCAAGGCCATCTGCATCGACGGATGGTTCCCGGACGCGAAGATTGCCGGATTCCCTGTCCAGATGGTTCTTGCCGTCGCGGTGGGCGTGTTCCACATCTGCCTCGCGATGATAATCAAGACCATAAACTTCACGAAGAGGTTCGGGTTCAAGAACACCATAGCGACTTGGGGATGGACAGTTCTCATCGTGGGCGGCATCATAGTGATTGCTCTCGGCATGACGGAAGTCCTCTCCGCAGAAGCGTTCAAGTGGACGGTAATCGCGCTCGCCGTTGTCAGCGGCCTTGCGATTTACATATTCAACACGCCGGGACGCAACCCGCTCAAGAACATCGGCTCAGGCCTCTGGGAGACCTACAACATGGTCACCGGTCTGCTCGGCGACGTTCTCAGCTACATCCGTCTCTATGCCCTCGGTCTTGCCGGCGGTATGCTCGGAAACGCGTTCAACATCATGGGAACCATGATTCTCGACATCCCGATTCCGGGCGTGAATTGGGTGTTCTGCATCCTAATCCTAATCTTCGGGCACGTTCTGAACCTCGCGATGTCATGCCTCGGAGCGTTCGTGCATCCGCTGCGTCTTACGTTCGTGGAGTACTTCAAAAATTCCGGATATGAGGGAACCGGAGCGAAATACAACCCTCTCACAAAACAGAAATAACAAAAAACAATAAAATCTTACAATTATGAACGAAATTCTTGGTTATCTCGGCCTCGGCCTCATGCTTGGCCTCGCCGGCATCGGTTCCAGCTACGGAACCACCATCGCTGCAAACGCAGCCGAGGGAGCTCTCAAAAAGAACCCGGAGAAGTCTTCAACCTACATGATTCTCTCCGCCCTCCCTGCAACCCAGGGTCTCTACGGC
>CAVBPI010000406.1:0-2296 GCA_963596955.1 bacterium
GAAATGGACGGTGAGACTGACGAAATATGTGTCCGAACTGCCGCAGATTGACGGCAAGGACGTGATTTTCCGCGACGAGTTCGACACCGACGGAGAAGTCAACTCCGAGTTCTGGTCGCTCATCGGCAAGGGCGAGGCGGCCTGGCAGACTGATATGTCCGGAAAGCCGGAGCACTCTTACGTGAAGGACGGCAACCTTGTGCTTGTCGTGAAGCGTGACGACGACGGGGTTGTGCGCTCCGGCGGAGTCAAGACCGAGTACAAGATTGGCATCAAGTACGACTGCCACATCGAGGCCCGAATCAAGTTCGTGGATGACTGCGACAACGCGGGACAGGCTTTCTGGCTGATGCCGGATTCGAGATACCAGATCTACAAGGGCTGGCCTGACGGCGGCGAGATTGACATCCTTGAGCACAGCTACCTCCACGACTACATCCAGCAGACCGTCCACAGCCACTACATCGACGTCGTGGATTCGAGCAACAAATACGCCGGCAAGCCTGTATATAAGGGATATAACGCCGGGCAGTACAACATCTACGGTCTCGACATACTCGAAAACAGCCTCGTCTTCTACACCAACGGTGAAAAGACGATGACCTACGAGAATATGCACCTCGCCAACGAGGCCGACATGAAGCAGTGGCCGTTTACCGCGAACTATTACATCATCCTCAGCACCAGTCCCGTCGGAGCGAAGAACCTCACCGCCCCGTCATATATGTACGTCGATTGGGTGAGGGTGACAAAACTATAGAACTAAAAAAGATTTGAAAAAGTATTTTACACTCCTTTGCGCACTTGTCCTTGCGGCAGGATGCGCAAAGGAAAATATAGCTCCGGAGCAGACTTCAGGCGAGGTTCTGCTGACTTCGTATGCAGGTCGGCCTCTGGCTAAGACCACTGTAAGCGGAGACAAGACAAACGGTTTCATTACCGACTGGACGGAAACAGACGCCATCGGAGTCTATACCACAAAAGGCACGGAAAACAACAGACACTCAATCACGCTCCTGGACGACGGGACGGCGAAATTCACGGGAAGGGTCGTCGCTTCAAGCAGCAAGCAGAAAATCTTTGCCTATTATCCTTTCACAGCCGGTGCCGGGGACAATGTCACGGCTGTAAAGATGGACATTCCGAGCGAGCAGACCATGTCGGGAGCCTCCTGGGACGCATCCGCAGCGATAATGGTCGGCAAGCCTCAGGTCGCTGTCCTGAAAGAGTCGTGCGAAATCGGAGACTGGCAGTTCGCTCATCTCAATTCATATATTCACCTCACCATCGACAATCTCACGGCCGCCGGAGTCTCCGAAGATGAGAAAGTTTCGTCAATAGAACTCCACGCCTCCGGCAAGAGTCTCACAGGAGAAGTCAGTGTAGATATGGCGTTCCAACAAATTAAGTTCAAATCCCCCGAGGATTATGTCAGGGTCAATGTTCCGGAAGGACAGACGCTGAAGAACCTGACGGCATGGGCAGCAGTTGCACCGTTCTCACTGAAAGACGAAGAACTGACCGTTCTGCTCAACACCGGGACTTACTGCATCAGCAAGAAGGTCAGGCTCACGCAAGATTTCATCGCTGGCAATGTCTATACACTCAATGTCACTATTGACAAGGATTGCAGCGTAAGGACCTTCGGTTTTGCCAAGGACTATGAACTTTCCGAAAGGAAATGCTACTGGAGAGGCGGAACTTCCAACGCCAAGACCTACGAGGTGAACTCCACCATTGACTGGAAGATCTCCATTTCAGACCCGGACGAGGCGAGCGTGACGAAGAACGGCGACGGCAAGAGCTTCACGGTGGTTTTCCCGAGGTCGAAGTGGCCGGCGGCAAAGAAATATACGGTGACGCTCGAACCGGTGACTGCCGTTGAAGGTGTCGCTGCCAAGACAATGGACCTGTTCCTCACGAGCGCGGCATATCAGGCCAACAGTCCCGAATTTTATGAAACGAATGACGACGGTTCGGCGAAACTCAGGCTCGACAGCCAGAATGAAGCATGGCTGAAGACTGCGGAGGAATTCAAGTACGGCGACTATGTCTGGACATTCGAGGACGTGAGCCTGAAGGAAGGCTACTTCTGCGTGAACAACTGGAAGGACGGACGCTACCTGATGCTCAGATATGGTCACAACATGGCGCTGCTTGCCGGCGGCGGGACAACAGTTGACGCGAATGGCAACACCGTAGGATTCGGATTCGACAACGGCAAGGGAGGCGTGTGGAACGACACGAGGCAATTCACCGAAGGAACATACCCGACAGACTGCTCTCAGCTCAAGTC
>CAVBPI010000407.1:0-2293 GCA_963596955.1 bacterium
GTCCGCCTTCGCGCAGGGCTCTGATGCGATGGAACTCATCCGCAAGGCACCGGGCATCACGATTGACAAGGACGGCAACATCAAGCTGAACGGAAAGGCCGTGTCGGTTTGGATTGACGGGCGTCCGTCCTATCTTGACGGGAAGGCTCTGGAGGCCCTTCTGCGCGGGACGAGCGGCGAGAGCATCGACAAGTTCGAGATTATGGCGCACCCATCCGCAAAATACGACGCGGCCGGACAGGGCGGAATCATAAACATAAAGACGAAGAAGAACATTCTCGCGGGTCTCAACGGCTCTCTCGGAGCAAACGGGGGAGGGATGTATTTCAGCGAGTTTGAGAAGTTCCTCTGGCAGGGCAGCGGCTGGGCGAACATCAACTACAGGACAGCACATACCAACACATTCCTCAATCTGTCCGGAGGCTACACCCAGACGGGTTTGGACATGAAGCTGATAAACGAGATTGACCGGGAGGGCGGTCATGTCTATAGGCAGGACTCCGACTCAAGGCTTCAGGCAAATTTCGGGAATTATGACGTCAAGGTCGGAAATGACTGGTTCATAGACAAGAAGAACACGCTCGGATTCATCGTCACGGTGCCGGGCTCATATTCCTCGATGTTTTCCGGGCGCGATGCGAACAAGACGTTCCAGAGCTTTGACGGTGTCGTAACCGATGAGTCCGAGTCCGTGCTCAGCACCCCAGACAGGCGGAATCAGGCAAACGCGAATCTCAACTACACCCACATCTTCGACGACTCGCGAGGCGCCGAACTCACCGCGAACATCGACTACTACCGCAACGACGGCCGCTCGTCGAACCTCCAGAGCACATGGAACCGCGCCGATGAAAGCGAGGAGTGGCAGGAGGCAAGGCGCGACATTCTGTCCGACAATGTCATAGACATCTACTCCGCAAAGCTTGACTATCAGACAGCCCTGTGGAAGGTAGCGATGCTTGAGACCGGGGCGAAATGGGCGATGTCAAACACCGCCAACGAGATGACGAGGACGGAGACGGGACTGCCCGAGAGCGGGACAAGCTTCAACTACCGCGAGCACATCGGTGCCGCCTACGCATCCCTCGCGGCGCAGGTCGGGGCGAAATGGTCGGCAAAGATAGGCCTCAGGGGCGAATACACCAATTCGTTCGGAGACTGGAAAAGCCAGGGCACGCAGACCCGCAGGAGCTATTTCGACCTCTTCCCTACCGTTTTCGTGGGCTTCAACCCGACTGAGAAATGGAGGCTTTCGGCGTCATATACCCGAAGAATCACGCGCCCGAACTACAATCAGCTGAATCCGGTGGAGACTTATGTCGATGCCCACAACGGAATCGTGGGAAATCCGGAGATTCAGCCGGAATACAACGACGGCGTCTCCCTCCAGTTCGGCTTCGGACAGCACCTCTCATGGTTTGCCGGCTACGACTACACCAACCGCATGATTGCCCAGACCCCGACATTCCGCGAGAACGGCGACGAGCTGCTTGTCTGGTCGAACTTCGGCAGGAGGCACATGGCCAGCGCGGGATTCAGCGTGGCGGAGCGGCCTCTGGCTAAATGGCTTACATGGACGCTCAACCTCACGGGGCTATATGTCAGGAACATAGGGACGACGGACAACTACGTGAACGCCAAGCCGTTCTTCAACGCATACACCTGCCTGACCTTCATGCTCCCGAAGGACTGGAAGCTTCAGTTGGACGCCTACTACGCCTCTCCTTTCAGCTGGGGAAACTTCATCTCCCGCAACCAGTATTTCATGAATTTCGCGGTGAAGAAGAACCTGCTCGACAACCGCCTGAACCTCAGCCTCAAGGTGAATGACCTGCTCAGAAGCCTTGCGACGAACCTTGACATGAAAGGGGTGCCGGGAGTGCGGGAGTCCTACATCGGCCAGAAGCATTACTCCCAGAGCGTGACTCTCGGACTGAGCTGGAACTTCGGAACGGCGCAGAACGGACGCAGGCGCAATGTCGGTAACCTTGAGGAAATCGGCCGCGTGGGCAGCAACAGCCTCGGGAAATGACGGGATTATATATAAATTTGTATAAAATTTGAGATATGACATTGACTGGAAAAAGAAAATTCATAGACAGGAGTCTAAAGTTCTGGACCCTGTTCATAGGAGGCGGAGCAGTCCTGGGCGCTCTCATGATGTGGATTTCCCCGAACGGAAGGATGTGGGGGATGGAACCGCTGCTGGAGTTTCTTCAGGTGCTTCCGTTCAATGAGCTGCTGTTCCGCAACTTCATCTTTTCGGGTCTGGTGCTGCTGTGCGTGAACGGGG
>CAVBPI010000408.1:0-2289 GCA_963596955.1 bacterium
GATAGAGATCGTATTTCTTGCTCAAATCCTTGAGCAGCTGCACCTTGTAGTCGTCCAACCCGACGAGGAAATGCCGAAATGCGGCGATGACGTCATCCCTTGTCTTTCCGGGAGCGGACATTGAGAGCACGCCGGCATAGAACTCGTCCGCCGTCAGATTTCCCTCCTCAAGCTCCATGAAGAGACCCTTCTGGTGGCACGGGCCGACAAATTCCGCCACCCTTTCGAATCCGAGGTCTTCCCGGCAGACCTTAAAGCACGCGTTCAAATCCAAATCGAGGAGCACTCCTCCCATGTCGAAGACTAAAACTTTGATCATTTTTTTTCAAATATTTCACAAATTTTTGCAAATATACTCACATTTGAAGAAAAATTCATATCTTTGCATTCCGTTCCTGATGCAGGGGATGGAAAAGCGGGTGTAGCTCAGTGGTAGAGCATCGGCTTCCCAAGCCGAGGGTCACGAGTTCGATCCTCGCCACCCGCTCGAAAAACGATTGACAGATGATTGTGTCAATGAAGGAATATATCCCCGAAGATTCACGCATTGCGTGCCGTGTCTTCGGGGATATTTTTTCGGGGATTTTTCTTGTGAACTCATGCCACGAAGAGGGTAATTCCCGTAAAATGTCGATGAAGAATATATATAACATAATGTATATCAATATGAAGCGTTTATTTCTCATTGCGGCGACGATGATTGCCGCGCTCGTTTCATCCTCCTGCTGCAGGGAGTATGAGACGGTCAAGAACGATCCGATGCACACGCGGATTTATACGCTCGACAACGGCCTGAAGGTCTATATGAGCGTGAACAAGGAGACCCCGCGCATCCAGACTTACATCGCCGTGAAGGTCGGCGGGAAGAACGACCCGGCTGAAACGACCGGGCTCGCGCACTACTTCGAGCACCTCATGTTCAAGGGAACTGAGCAGTTCGGAACGAGCGACTATGCGGCCGAGAAGCCTATGCTCGATGAAATCGAGAATCTTTTTGAAGTCTATAGAAAGACGACCGACGAGGCTGAGAGGACCGCGATTTATCACCGGATAGACTCCGTCAGCTACGAGGCGTCCAAGATTGCGATTCCTAACGAATACGACAAGCTCATGTCGATGATCGGCGCCGACGGGACCAACGCCTTCACCTCGACCGACGAGACCGTGTATGTCGAGAACATCCCTTCAAACCAGATTGAAAACTGGGCAAAGGTTCAGGCTGACCGCTTCCAGCACCCTGTAATCCGCGGTTTCCACACGGAGCTTGAGACGATTTACGAGGAGAAGAACATGTCCCTGACGAAGGATAACCACAAGATGTATGAGGCTATGCTCGCGGCCCTGTTCCCGCATCATCCTTATGGCACTCAGACGGTTCTCGGCACGCAGGAGCATCTGAAGAACCCGTCAATCACCAACGTGAAGGCCTATCACAAGACATGGTATGTGCCGAACAACATGGCAATCTGTCTTTCCGGAGACTTCGACCCGGACGAGATGCTGGCCGTAATCAAAAAGTATTTCGGCGGAATGCAGCCTAATCCGGAGCTGCCTAAGCTTGAGTTTGAGCCTGAGGCACCGATTACGACTCCGGAAGTTCATGACGTATATGGACTTGAGTCCGAGTATGTCTATCTTGCGTGGAGGCTGCCTGCCGCTGTTGACAAGTCTAACGACGTCGCTGAAATCGCCTCTTCAATCGTCTATAACGGCAAGGCCGGAATGCTCGACCTGAACGTGAACCAGCAGCAGAAGGTGCTGATGTCATACGGGTTCAGCAACAATATGCCTGACTACGGAATGTTCATGATGGTCGGCTACCCTAAACAGGGACAGACGCTCGAAGAGGTGCGTGACGTGCTTCTCGACCAGGTTGCGAAGCTGCGTGCGGGCGATTTCGACGAGGAACTTATCACGGCTTCTATCAACAACTTCAGGAAGGACTATATGTCCGGACTTGAGGACAACGAGCAGAGGGCGATGAGCTATGTCGATGCCTTCATCAACGGCGAGGACTGGGCTGACTGCGTCGGCAAGATTGACCGCTGCTCCAAGGTCACCAAGGAGGATGTGGTCGCTTGGGCGAATGAATATCTCGGCGCCGAAAGCTATGTGGAAATCAATAAGAGACAGGGCGTTGACAAGAGCGTGAAGAAGATTTCCGCCCCGAAGATTACTCCTATCGTGACCAACCGTGACCGCCAGTCGGAGTTCCTTTCCGAGATTCAGAACACTGAGGTCAAACCTATCGAGCCTGTCTTCGTCGATTTCAATAAGGAGATGTCGAAG
>CAVBPI010000409.1:0-2276 GCA_963596955.1 bacterium
GCTGCGACGGGGATGACCCACCACGGGAACTGGATGGCGTTGTAGAAATCGCGTAGATAGTAGCGCATGGCCCAGACGCAGAGAGGGGCGGCGATGACAACAGCAACGGCTGCCATCAGGAGGAAATCCTTTGAGAGCGTCCACGCGGCGGTGCGGACATCGGAGCCGAAAATCTTGCGGAGGGCAATCTGGCGGGACTGCTGGTCGGTGTAATAGACCGACATCGCGAACAGGCCGAGGGCAGAAATCAGGATTGCAAGAATCATGAAGGTGCTCACGAGCGACATAGTGTTGCGCGTCCCGGTGAGGGCACTGTTCAGAAAGTCATCGACATAGTCCATGTCCGCGGCCTTCGGTACGCCGAGATAATCCACCGCGACACCGCGCCATACATCCGAGACGGCAGTGAACGCCTCCTTGCGGTCTCCCGTGACCTTCACAATCATGCGCGAACACAACGATGTCCTGTTCATCACGGCATTGTGGCTGTCCTCCATCGGTCGGTTCAGAGCATCGTTCGCCCGGTAGTCGGCAATAATCCCGCAGCATTCATATTCCGGAGTTCCGTCATCCTTTTTTCCCACTGTCCTGTTTTCCTCGGACACGCCATAGCGCCTCTTCGCCTCCTCTGTGAACCAATATGTCCCCTCCAAAGGCTCGGAATATTTCTCCAGCACCTTGAGTCCGAGAAGGCGGAAACTCGTGGAGTCGAGCCCGGAAACCTTCATCCACGACATTTTTTCATTCTCGACGTGCACGCCGTTGCTTCCGCAGGCAAACGGAGTCTGCATGGCCATTCCGACAGCCTCAACCTGAGGGAGGGCACGGAGACGCCGGGCGAGTTCGTTCTGCGCGTCCATGTTCCTGAAGCCGAGCGACCATGTGTTCAGGCTAATCATGTCATCCGTGTTGTAGCCCGTCGGCAGGGTGACAAGATGGCGCATCTGGAGGGTCATCGTCAGCGCGACGGCAATCAGGGCTGTGCTGAGCACATTCTGGCAGACAATGAAAACCTTGCTGAAAACCATCTTGCTGCGGAAGCGGAAATCTCCTTTCACCACGTCAATCGGCCTGAAGCGCGACACCATCGCAGCCGGCAGAAGTCCGGAAATCAGCGAGATGAGGCACAGAAGCAGAACGGTGCACAGCACCGCCGGCAAGTCCGGACGAAGGACAATCTCCGTCGTGAGCAGCCTTGCCATCCACGGGCGGAAGCAGAAGGCAATCACGCAGCCGAGGACGAAGCAGGCGGCCGTGAACAGGAACGACTCGCCGATGTAGCGGCGGACAATCCCGCCCTGCGACTCGCCGAGAAGGCGCCGCGTGGCCATTTCCTTGGCACGCTTGCCGGTCTGGGCCACGGTGAGGTTGATGTAGTTGAATATGGCGGAGATGAGCAGCACGAGCGCGACGGCAAGAAGCACCTCGACCGTCCTCTTGTCTCCCTTGCGGAAAGGGTTGAAGACATCACGGCCGCAGAAATAAATCCTGTCGAGACGGGTGAGCGAAGAACCGTACATGAAACCGCCGTTGGAGGCGTCGCGGTCAAACCAGTCCCAGTAGCCGCAGTATTTGTCAAGAAGCTTTGCGGCGACCTCGTCCGGGTCGGCACCGTCAGCGAGCGTCACCAGCGTCTGCACCATACCGAACTGATCCATCTTCATCACAAGAGAGTCCATCATCTTCATGTTCAGGAATATGTCGCAGTGGCTGAAAGGGTCACAAGGGCCGAAGTCCTGAAGTACTCCGGTGACTGTCAGGTTCTTTTTGTTGAATACGACAGTCCTGCCGACCGGCTCCTCTCCACCGAAAGCCTTTTTCGCAAAGGACTCTGAAACAATCACTTCGTCCTCCCCTACCAGAATCCGGTTCCTGTCGCATCCGGTTACGCGGTAGTCGAACAGCTGCAGAAAATTCGTGTCAAGGGCATCGGCCTCAACCTGATAGTATTCGCCGTCAATGGTTACATCCGCATCTCCATAAACCGCAATCCTCGTCCACGAAGTTATCTCCGGCATCGAAGGGAAAAATTCCTCCCCCGTCCCGAGCGTCATCCCGACCATGTCTTCCGTGCCTATGGCGTAGAGCGGCTTCGAGAGCGGCTGACGTGCGCCGACGCTGAACTCCGTGCGGGCATACGACGCAAGAAGGATTATGAACCCGAGCGCAACCGCAAGCCCGAACGCCTCAATCGCCGTGTATAACTTATTCTTTGACAGAAATTTAAAATACGTATTCATTTTAAACATTTATTTTTCATATTCATTTTCAACTCC
>CAVBPI010000410.1:0-2271 GCA_963596955.1 bacterium
GCAATATATCGAGGACATATATCAGAAAGTCCACATATTTCTCGGCATTCCCTACGAATATGGCGAACTCTCCCAGCACAAGTTCGACTTCGACGCCTTCTGTCGCCAGTTCAAACTCAGCCGCGCAAGTGCATGGTACGCAATAAAATATATCGAAAAAGCCGGACACTGGACACTCAACGAATCCGTCGATGTGAAGACGAGGGTCATGATTTCCGTTGACCGGACAGCCTTCTACAGCTACACTTTCGACGACCCCGTGCTTCCCCGTATTCTCGAAATCCTGATGCGGAAATATTCCGGGATTTACAGCGCCCCCGTCTCCATCGACGAGGACGAAATCTGCGCACGCCTCGGCCTTTCGGAAGCCGAACTTCACCAGAAGCTCTACTCTCTCTCCCTGCTCCACCTCATCCGCTACATCCCGAGCAGCGTCTCCGATGTCCTTTTTCTGAACCACGAGCGCCTGATGCCCAAGAACATAGACCTCAAGCCGCAGACCTACGAGTTTCTGAAGAAATGTCAGCACGACCGCACCGAAGCGATGATTGACTATGTCACCGAAGAGACCGAGTGCCGCAGCCGCCACCTCCTCCGCTATTTCGGCCAGACCGACTCCTCCGACTGCGGAACCTGCGACATCTGCCGCGCGAAAAAGGCCGCCGGCAAGCCGCTGGAGACAGTCTGTTCAGCTTATGGGCAGCCGGAAGCCCCATCGGAGACTCTTCAGGAACCGGCAACGCCATATGGTCATTCCTCGAACGATTTGTCAAGTCGTCTCACTACATATATAAATAACGACCTCCACGGCACCTACGACCTCGACTCCCTCAAGCGCCTCGTCAACAACCCGGCTCAGAAACCCCTCCCGCAGCAGGTTCTCGACGCCCTCCGCCGCCTCATCGACTCCGGCACCGTCCCGCCGCCCCGCGTGTGAGGTCCTAATTGACTCCACATATATTGTAGTACACCCTGTGTTTGTCCGTATTTGCTGCTATCCATGGTCTTGTCATGCCGTCCATGTCGTTTGGTATGATGGAATTGACCTTGTTCCACACTCGGTCATAAACAAAAAAAAGACCCGCCTATTTAAGCATTGTTAAGAGGCTTGGCGAGTTCTAGTGGAACAAAGATACTGCGTTTTCTTGGAATTGCAATGTTTTTCACGAAAATATTCGAAAAATTACGCCATGAGAATATGCCTATTGCCCCGGGTGCTATGTTGCGGAATTTTTTGAGGTTTCCGCACATTTTTATATTTGTCCCAAATTGATTATTTTTGCGAGACTTAAGCATCATTGTGATATGGCAGAGATAAGATGGATACAGCGATTCAATAATTACCGTAAGGCATTGGCGAAGCTTGCCCAGGCAGTAAAGATTGTCTCCGGGCATCTTGATGAGGATGCTGAATTGGATGAACTGCTGAAGGAGGGACTGATTCAACGGTTTGAATACACGCATGAGTTGGCGTGGAAAGTGATGAAGGACTATGCCGAATATCAGGGTTATACGGAGATTCGTGGCAGTCGGGATGCTTTGCGCAAGGCGTTTGAGATGGGGCTGATAGAGGATTCCTCCTGGATGGACACTATTGAAGACAGAAACCGTACTTCCCATCAATATGACGATGAGGCGGCGGATGAAATATATAGAGTCATTGTGTCCGAATATTATCCTCTTTTTGTGAAATTTGAGGCTAAGATGTTGACAGTAAGCAATGAACCGTCATTATTCTGAGTATGCCATACGGACTTTCAGACATTGAATATCAGAAACTGACTACTGCGTTGGCTTCGGTCAGCGGTGTTGAAAAGGTTATTCTCTACGGCTCCCGGGCGAAGGGAACAAATAAGCCTTTTTCAGATATAGACTTGACCTTGGTCGGAAAGAATTTGTCGCGACTGGAACTTAATGCCGCATCACGCGCATTGGATGACCTCCTGCTGCCCTATCAGATTGACTTGTCTCTTTTTGATTCCCTGAAGAATGAGGCTCTGATTGAACACATCAAAAATTGTGGCGTGGAAATCTTTGTGAGAAAACATGAATGAAAACAATTTGACAGTTCCTGCGCCGGAGGGACGGAGACACCGTCCCTCCGCCCCGCATGTGAGGCTCTAACCGGCTCCGCAGGTGCGGAGAAACATTTTCTCAACAGAAAAATAATTGTATTTGCGCGACAAAAATTTTATTGTAACTTTACGGCGGAAATCAAATTGTAAAGGCTCGGCATTATGGCTCTACCATCTGAAAAACTTGCACAATCAC
>CAVBPI010000411.1:0-2249 GCA_963596955.1 bacterium
GAGGAACTTGTAGGTGAACAGTCCTGCTGCAACCGGCTGAGCATCACCGACGGTGACAGTCACGGCAACCTCGCCGCTTCCCTCCGGCACGACAACGACAATCTTCGTGTCCTCTACGCTGACAATTTCAGCGGCAGCGTTTCCGAAAGCAACTGCAACAGCATAGGCATCCGTTCCGAAGTTCTCGCCCGTGATTGTAACCTGCTCACCGGCAGCCGTTTCAGAAGGTGTCATGCCCGTCACCTTGACAGGCTTCACCGGCTCGTTGTAGGTGAACTCCACAGGCTCGGAAGTCTGTCCGTCAACGGTAACGGTAACTGATACCTTTCCCGGCTCGCCGGCAGGGACATAGACGGTCAGCTGCTTTTCCGCAGCCTTGAGCACCTGCGCCTCGGCCTCGCCGAACTTCACGACATTGCCCTCAGCCTCCGTCGAGAAATTCGCACCCTTGATTATTACAGGGTCGCCCTCAAGTCCCGAATCCGGGGTGAGCGAAGTGATTGAAGGAACCGGTTTCTCCTGAGTTCCCGGCTGTTCCGGCTCATTCTTGTTGCAGCCGGAGACGACAAGCGCCAGAATCGCGCCCATCACAATGGTCTTTAATGTTTTCATCTTTTGATTGGTTATTTGTTGTATCTTACGGATATATAATCAATTGCATTCGAAGGAACGAGTCCGGAATCCTGACTCATCACGACATTCGCGTAGTCCGCGCCGTCGCTGCAGAGGTTGTTCAGCGGCATCAGACGGAGATATACCTCCTTCTTTCCAAGCATCTCAAGCGGCAGAGGAATGTCAATCGGCTTGAAGCCGACAAGCGAGGAGTAGAGAGTGTTGCTATAGACCGAAACGTCCGGCACCGTATATTCGGCAATCTTCTTCCACTTGGCATCATCCTCCGGAGCCACAGAGCCGGTCTCGGACCACTCCACTTTCCAGAAACGCGGAGTTCCGATTTTAGTGTTCTGCACGCTGAGCTGGAGCGACAGGCGGTCAGTGGATATTCCCTCGGTCGAAAATTCCATCAGCCACGCATAGGCTCTCCCCGTCTCAAAGTCCAACCAGTTTCTCGAAGCGAAGGAGCAATAGCAGTCCGCGCTGCACCATGTCTTGCCGGCCATTGAGCCTGATGAGCCGCCGTTTGCAAGGCGGAGCTTGTTGTCCTCGTCGGTGGTTGCCGGGGCGAGCCATTCCTGAGCACCGTTGAAAGGAGCCACCCAGTCCTCCATCTCGGAACTCCAGCGGTCGTGCACAGGGTCGAGGACAATTCCAAGGCCGTTGACATTGCCGACATTAAGGCCGAAATAGGCATCCGCCTTGATTCCCATAGGCCCGAGGTAGGAATATGTCACCTCGCTCATCAGGTGCTGCCCGTAGTCGCCGGTGTAGTTCTGTTCCTCCGAACCTGTATAGCGTGTCTGATAAGTATGCGTGAACCAGCCGTTTTCCCCGTATGTCGGACGCAGGACTCCCTCCGAACTGTCAGGATTCCAGAAACGGTACTCCGTCAGAAGAGTGGAAAAGCTGTCCTCTACACTATCGTTCATGTGTCCCCAGATGTCCGATTTTTTCTGATGCCGAATCTGGTAGCGGCCGATGTTTCCGAGTTCCGGGTCAATGTCAATGTCCAACGGATCCGCCCCGTTCTTCCACTCGAAGCGCGAAAACCTCTCGTGAACCACAACGCCCGAAATGCTGCCCGAACCATACGGAAGCCGTGTTCCGTCGTTGCGGTAGCGGCAGACGGTGTTCGTGAACATATACATGGAATTTCCGTCCTTTCCGCGCACGAGCAGAGGAAATTTCGCGATTCGGTTCACGTTTCCACCGATTGCGTAGCCTTCGTTTATCGGGGATATGCTTCCCTTCCTCACAGGAAATTCGACGTCGTCGAGAGTGATGTATGTATATATATCCTCGTCAGTCAGCGTCCCTATCGTCCTGTGCTTCACCGGAACGTCCGACGCCAGACCCGAAACGACCGAGGTCGCCATAGACTTCGTCACACCCGTAATCTCATATCTCTCAGGCTCTTCCCGTTTCGTAATCGTCGCTCCATGAAGAAGAATTTGAACCTTGTCGTATTGGCTGAACACATTGTCGTCCTCCGTTTCCGTCAGAATCATGAATCCATATTTTCCGTCTATTGATTCAAGATATATGGTTTTCTTCGAGACACTATAGTCTATCGTGGAGGTGGTCTTCTGCTCGTTGTCGCCCGCATTTCCGCCGTCACGATTGCTGACAAC
>CAVBPI010000412.1:0-2225 GCA_963596955.1 bacterium
CCTTCTTGATGAGCGGAAGCACCGCAACCTTCACCGGGGCGAGCACCGGCGGAATCGAGAGCACGACGCGGGTCTCGCCGTTCTCAAGTTTCTCCTCGTGGAAAGAGTGGGAGAGCACGGCAAGCACCATGCGATCGACTCCGATTGAGGTCTCGACGACATACGGGGTGAAGCTCTCGCCGGTCTCCGGGTCGAAATACTGAATCTTCTTGCCTGAGAACTTCTGGTGGTTTCCGAGGTCGAAATCGGTGCGGGAGTGGATTCCCTCAAGCTCCTTGAAGCCGAACGGGAAGTTGAACTCGATGTCGGTGGCGGCGTTGGCGTAGTGCGCGAGCTTCTCGTGGTCGTGGAAACGGTAGTTCTCCGCTCCCATTCCGAGCGCCTTGTGCCATGCCAGACGGCGTTCCTTCCACTTCGCGAACCAGTCGAGCTCCGTGCCCGGCTTGATGAAGAACTGCATCTCCATCTGCTCGAACTCCCTCATCCTGAAGATGAACTGGCGTGCCACAATCTCGTTCCTGAACGCCTTGCCAATCTGCGCGATGCCGAAAGGAAGCTTCATGCGGCCGGTCTTCTGCACGTTGAGGTAGTTCACGAATATTCCCTGTGCCGTCTCCGGACGCAGATAAATCACGTTGGTGTCGTCGGAGGTGTTGCCGAGCTGGGTGGAGAACATCAGGTTGAACTGACGCACGTCCGTCCAGTTCTTCGTGCCTGAAATAGGGCAGACAATGTCGCAGTCGATGATAATCTGACGGAGCGCCGCCAGGTCGTTGGCATTCAGCGCGTCCGCCATCCGCTTGCGGGTCTCGTCAATCTTCGCGGTGTTCCTCAGCACGTTGGGATTCGTCTCGCGGAACTTCGCCTCGTCAAAGTCCTCTCCGAACTTCTTGCGCGCCTTCTCCACTTCCTTTTTGTTCTTCTCCTCAAGCTTGGCGATGTAGTCCTCGATGAGGACGTCGGCCCTGTAGCGCTTCTTGGAGTCCTTGTTGTCGATGAGAGGGTCATTGAACGCCCCGACATGACCGGATGCCTCCCAAATCTTCGGGTGCATGAATATGCAGGAGTCGATGCCCACGATGTTCTCGTTCAGACGGGTCATCGCGAACCACCAGTACTGCTTGATGTTGTTCTTAAGCTCCGAGCCGAGCTGACCGTAGTCATAGACGGCTGCAAGTCCGTCATAAATCTCGCTTGACGGGAATATGAATCCGTACTCCTTGCAGTGAGCGACCAATGCCTTGAAAAGTTCGTCTTGTGTCATACAATGATTATTTTAATAAATCTCACAAAAGTAGTCATTTTTTTCTGTATTCCGATGGGGTCATGCCCGTCTTGGCCTTGAAGAACCGGTAGAATGTCGTCTGGTTCGGGAAATTGAGCTCATAGACGATGGACTTTATGCTCATGTCCGAGTATTTCAGCAGGTTCTTCGCCTCAAGGATGACGAACGAGTCAATCCATTCGTGGGCGGACTTGCCGCTGACGGACTTGATCAGCTTCGAGAGATATTTCGGGGTGAGGTAGAGTTTGTCAGCATAGAACGACAGGCTCCTTTCCTTTGTGTGATAGTCCCTTACGAGCAGAAGGAAGTCTTCGAGGACTATCCGCGACCTCGTTGATGTCTCTTCACCCCCGTTCTTTTTCGCCACGGACAGCCTCTCGGTCCACATTGCCCCCATGAGGTAGAAGATGGACGAAATCAGCGACGCCACCGACTCCTTCATGTTCGGCAGCCCGAGGCGTGAGACTTCCTGTATGAGGTCGAAATATTTTCGGCATAGCTCCCTCTCGTTTTCGTTGATTACGACGCATGGGGATTCGAGCAGACGCAGGCTTTCGTTGTAGAGCTTGCTGAAGTCGAAGCGGGTGCTGGACATCAGGTCTTCGGAAATCGCGACGACGACAAAATGCACCGCCTCCTTTTCCTTCGGGTCTATGCTCGTGACTCTCACGATGTTACCGGGGGTATATATGAACATAGACTCCTTCCGTATCGTGAATTTCTTGAGGTTTATCTCGACTTCAAAGGTTCCCTCGATACAGAAGAATGCCACATATCCGTGGAAACGGCAGGGATATTCGATGATGTCCATCTTCGACTCATAGTGCATCTCCGCGATGAATAGGTCGTCTGACAAATTGTCACTTACCGGCGATTCCGAGGACAGGTGCCTGAGTTCACGAATGTTGAGTTCACGATATTTTTCCATAATCATTTACAT
>CAVBPI010000413.1:0-2218 GCA_963596955.1 bacterium
TTGCATAGCAAACGAGGGCATCGCAAGAAGTCTGACTTCCGAGGCTATGCTGAAGAAATATGGTCTGGACAATGCCTCGTCAGTACAGCATTCGCTGAATAATCTGACGAGTGAGAAAATGTCCATGGTTCAGAAACTGACAAAAGCGGCATATATGATACAGGACCGGTTGTTCGAGCTTTGGCTGGCTCTCAAAGCCGGGACTCTTGAGAGCAAATTCCGCGATTGCGGTGCACGGTTTGAGGAAGAACGTGCAAGTTCAAGATCCTGACCAGCAAAATAGAGCATCAGAAAAGCACGGAGAGGCGCGACTGGTCAATCGGGGTTTCAAGCTGGAGTTCCTGAACACGCCGTTCGATGGCAAGGATGTCGGAATAGGCGCACTTGTCACGGCAGGCGCATCCGGTGCAGTTGAAGCAGTCGGGAAGCGGGAAATTCGCTAACGCGGTGCTCCTGTCCTTCATGTCCGAAATGACATCGTCAGCCACAGGATCCGTATATAGGAGGGAAAGAGCGGAACGGACGGCATCCGACGGCATCTCCTTGTGCATCAGGGCGAAATAATCCCTCACACAGTGGTAATACGCCGGCATCCGTCTCCCGCCATGCTCCATAGTCCGCAGAAAATCACGCATATACCTCGCGGCGTCACCATATCGGGCAGCACGGAAAGAAAGCATGGAGAGCAGCAGATTTCTGTTGATGAAATTTGACGGAGACGATGAATAGTCATAGAGCATCAGTGTCTGTTCATCTACATTTTCATACTTTTTGACGAACGATGCCGCTTCATTCTCCGAAAGGCGGTGCAGACGAAACTCGGGCTTAATCCGATAGTGTTCAGGAACGGGATGTATGTCGTTCCGGACATCGTACAGCCGGCAATCGACGTCGGATAATCCGGGAATATATATGTGAAATGCCGGAAAACCAAGAAAAGAATTGTCCCTGACGAAAATGTCATATTTCCTCGTTTCGAGCCATTCCATCACGGACCTGAAGTTTCCGTCTATACTTCCCGCAGGCTTTGGAGCGTCACGCCATATTTCCGTAACGCACTCTTTTTCAATGAATATATTGCACGGAAAATGTCCCCGTCCGTTCAGAAGATTCTGTCGGAACCCGTCGGCCGAAGACGAATCGAAAGAGAGGTCTATCGGAAGAAACGAAGACTCGCTGATGTCGGTGCCCTGAAATATCTCCGTGAAACAACGCTGCAAGGCAATCTCCGGGTGAATGTCAGCGCCGAGCCGGAATGTATATCTGCCCTTGGCATCATCTATAATCAGAAGTCCGAGCACAGGGAAACCCAGCTCCAGAGAGCAGTCCTTGACAATGACTCTCCACCCCGTCGTGTCCTTCAGACGCGCGATTCTCGTCCCTACCTCATCATCGTCGAACAGTTCCGGAGAAATCGACGGCAGGACAGGGGCATTGAGGTATATCCGCTGGAGGACATGGCGCTCAAAGATTTCATTCAGTCCCTGCAAAAGCGCCTCCTGCGGAGTGTTCCCCGCACATAGGCCGGTAGAACCTGCCGCAAGACGGATAAGGTCGTAGGGAAGGTTCACGACCTCAGCACCGGAAACACTGTAAAATGGAAGAAAGGTCATGTCATAGGTCTTGCCCTCTGCCGTTTCCCCGAACAAGGATGACTTCGGAAGCAGCCGCCTCCCCCATTCACAGAACTCCGTCTCCGTGAGCAGGAGATTTTTCTCATCCGGGAAATATCGGCATTTCAGGCCGGCTGCAGCCAGATGTGAAAGTTCCGGATTGTTGCGGACAAAATCCGGAGAAGCATATTTCACCGTGAAGAGAAGCATCTTGTTCTCAATCCGCTCCATCAGTTCCCCGTAGGCACTTGCCAGCGCATAGTTACCGTCCATGCCCTTGCCGTTCGTTCCCAAGTCCAGTTCTGAAAGTTTACCATTAACCAGACGAACACGGGCGGAACGGGCAAATCCGTCCTTTCCGAAAGTTTTTACATCCGTCAGAATGCCAAGCCTCGCCAATATATCTTCAGCCTCGGCGACCGTCTTTTCAGGCGAGACCGCCTTGTAATCAACATTGTATTTCATTGTCGTGCAATCATATAAAACAAAGGCTCCGACAGAAAGCTGCCGGAGCCAAGCACAAAGACATCAGCCTCCGACGGTATCGGAGCATCCAAGTCCACAGCCGAAACATCCGACGCTTGCGATGCGGATGTCGTCCATCA
>CAVBPI010000414.1:0-569 GCA_963596955.1 bacterium
GCTCAGGAACAGGCATCCTTTCCTGTACCTGTCCGCCAATCCGCTGCCCTCGACCAGCTCCACGAACCCGCGCCCGACCGACTCAACAATTTCAATGCCGTCCGACCAGCGGTCCTTCATGTCAAGGTACTTGCTGCCGTGCAGAGTCCCCGCAGTGGCAAGCACGCCCACGACTCCGGTTTTCGTGGCAAGCGCCGCCGGCTTCACCGCCGGCTCCATCCCGATGAAAGGCACATGGTCCAGCCGCCCTCCGGTAATCGCCAGAACGCGCGGGGAAGGCGCCGTCCCGTACTCCCGGCGCAGCGCGGCAATGGCCGCCGACGTAGCCGTGTTGCAGGCAATCACAATCACTTCAGCGCCATGTCCCAGAAGAATCTCGGTAATCGCCCGCGAGCGTCCGAGCACATATTCCGCGGACTTCTCCCCGTAGGGACAGTGAGCCGTGTCGGCATAATAGACAAAACGAGCCTCCGGGACAGCCCTCTCAAGCTCCCGAAGCACCGAAAGTCCGCCGACTCCCGAATCGAACACGCCGACAACAGTTTCCCGATTATCCATATCCGTTCAGC
>CAVBPI010000414.1:579-2214 GCA_963596955.1 bacterium
ACATACAAAAGTACGAAATAATTTCGGGAAAATGAATCTGGCAAAAGGACACAAAAAATCACTTTCGGAAAAGCGGATTTCATGCAAGAAATCGCCTTCCAAAAGTGATTCAAAGTTCAAAATCCGTAAGCCGGACTAACCATAACGGGATGAGCCGTGACAAAAGCCGCCGGATGGAGGGACAGCCCCGATTATTTATCTTTCGGAAGCTCCTCCCGTGGCAGAACGCCTGTCTCAACCGACCATTTCTTCCATTCGGCGAGCATCTTCCGGACACGGTCAGGCTGTTCGGCAGCAAGGTTGTTCATCTCGCTGCGACCGTCGCGCAGGTCATAGAGTTCCCAAGAGGAATCGTCCATGATATCGGTTGTGACGAGCTTCCAGTCACCCATGCGGATGGCTCCGTGTCCCTCATGCTCCCAGCACATCACCTTGTGCTCCGAAAGTTTCCCTCCATAGACGGCAGGCATCAGGCTGCGTCCCGTGCACTCGTGAATCTTGCCGTTGTGCGGGTACTCGGCGCCGGTGAAATCCACGAATGTCGCCATAATGTCAGGCAAATAAGACGGGGTGCGGACAAAGGTTCCGGGGTTCTTCAGAGCCGCAGGATAGCTGATTATCAGCGGCGTAGAGATGCCGCCCTCGTGAACGAACTTCTTGTACCAGCGAAAAGGGGCGTTGCTCGCGATTGCCCACATCTTGCCCTGACTCGCTCCGACACGCGCCGAATTGCGCTTCCACTCCGGGTAGTTGGACTTCCTATTCTTCTTCCAGCAATAGCCCATGTCGCCCTTCTCAGGCTCGGCCGAGCAGCCGTTGTCCGAAAGGAAGATGATAATCGTATTATCATACACTCCCTGTTCTTTCAGGAAGTTTATGACGCGGCCGATGTTGCTGTCCATGACCTCAATCTGCGCCGCATAGATGGCACGGCGGAAGGCACTGTTCTCGCGGTCGTCCTCGGACATATTGTCCCAGTTACGCATCTGCTGCCAGCCTATCGGGGTGTCCTTCTCGATGATTCCCATCTTCTTCATCCTCGCGGTCTTCTTCTTTATTAGGTCCTTCCAGCCCTTGTCGTATTCGCCGAGGTGCTTAGCGATGACGCTGTCGGGAGCCTCAAGCGGCCAGTGCGGCGCATTGAACGCGAGATAGGAGAAGAACGGACGGTCGGGGTTTTCACGAAGCGAGCGGCCTATCTGCTCAATGGCCTTGTCCGTGAAGACATCCGTGGTGTAGAAGTCCTCGCCGTTGTCCCTCTTGAGAATCACCTCCTTTCCGACTGCCGGCTGGACAATCTTGTCCTGTTCATAAATCTCACAGCCCTCAAGCACCCTCCAGTAGCTATCCACCCAGTTGTGGATGGCATAGACCTGCTGGAATCCTCGGTGATACGGCCATGCCTCCTCCTCGGTTCCCATGTGCCACTTGCCGGACATGAGCGTGGAGTAGCCGGCGCTTGCGGCCACCTCCGCGAGGGTCACGCACTCGTCGTTGAGATAGCCCTGATAGTTGCTGCCGGCATAGACCTTATGGGTCATGTGGCCGATTCCAGTCTGCGCCGGATGAAGCCCCGTCATGAGCGAAGCCCTTGAAGGGCAGCTTCTTGCCGTGTTGTAGAACTGCGTGAAGCGG
>CAVBPI010000415.1:0-2213 GCA_963596955.1 bacterium
GCTTCATGGCGCTGAGCATGATGATCCCTGGCATGTTCGCCGGATTCCTTCAGGAGTCCCTTGGATACAAAGGTTTCTTCTGGATGGTCATTGTCTGCTGCATCGCGACCGTCGTTGTCACCTTCCTCGCGGACCGAAAGATTGATCCTGAATATGGCAAGAAATAATCAACTTGTTAATAATCAATGAATATATGAACTCTATCAAAAGAATATTCACAGTCCTCCTTGGCGTTGCGGCCATTACCTCTTCCGTCGCCGCTGAGAAACAGATAGTGCGTACCGGAATCGAAGTCCTTGAAGGCCGTGGCTTTGAGGGACTTGTAGGAAAGAATGTCGGCCTTGTAACCAATCCGAGCGGCGTGGACCGCAATCTCCGCTCCACAATCGACATACTTCACGAGGCTCCCGGAGTCAACCTCAAGGCTTTGTTCGCCCCGGAGCACGGAGTCCGTGGGGATGCCTACGCCGGCTCACATGTGGAGGATTTCAAGGATGCCAAGACCGGAATTCCGGTTTATTCCGTCTATGGAGCCAACCGCAAGCCGAGCAAGAAGATGCTGGAAGGGCTTGACATCGTAGTCTATGACATCCAGGACATCGGAAGCCGCTCCTACACTTTCATCAGTACCCTCGGTCTAGTGATGCGCGCCTGTGCAGAGAACAACATTGAAGTAATGGTTCTTGACAGGCCAAACCCATTGGGTGGCAACAAAGTGGAAGGATGCCTTGTGGAACCTGGCTTTCATTCGTTCGTCAGCGAGTTCAAGATTCCTTACATCTACGGCCTCACTGTGGGCGAGCTTGCCATCATGCTCAACGAGGAAGGCCTGAACTGTGGGGAAAAAGGGGATGAGGCTCCTCTTAAATGCAAGCTTTCCGTCATTCCGATGGAAGGATGGCACAGGAATATGCTCTATCCGGACACGAATCTTCCTTGGATTCTTCCGTCCCCGAATATTCCTTATCCTCAGTCCGCCGTGAACTATCCGTCTTCCGGCATCACCGGAGAGTTTCAGGGCTACCTTAACATCGGTATCGGCTACACCCTTCCGTTCGAGGTGTTCGCCGCCGAGTGGATTGACGCCGACGCTTTGAAGACTCGTCTGGACAGCTACAACCTTCCGGGGGTGGCTTTCAGAACAATCCATTTCAAGCCGTTCTCCGGCAGCCTTCAGGGAAAACTCATCCACGGGGTTCAGTTCCATTACACTGACTATGAGGCCGCTTGCTGCACTCTGACCCAGTTCTATGTGATGCAGGCCGTGAACGAGCTCTATCCGGACAGGAATCCGTTTGCCCTTTCCAAGGGACGTAACAACATGTTCGACAAGGTGTGTGGTACAGATTATGTAAGAACGACTTTCGGGAAACGTCTCAAGGCCGAGGACATCGCTGACTATTGGTCAAAGGATGTCGAGGCTTTCAAGAAGCTTTCCAGAAAGTATTGGCTATATAATTAAACCACTTAACACCGAATCATCATGAAGAACATTCTGAACATCGCGATCGCATCGGCCGTGGCATTGGCCCTTATCGCATCACCGATTGATTCATATTCACAGGAAAGACGCTCTTCCGGTTCGAGGAGCAATACAACGTCGTCACAGACGCGCTCGTCGTCCAGGAGTTCTTCTTCCACGAGGAGTTCTGGTTCGTCATCCTCAAGGAACTCTGGCTCGGCTTCAACGAGGAGTGCAAGCTCCTCTTCCACAAGAAATTCAGGATCTTCTGTGTCCAGAGGCTCGCAGGACAATGGCCGCAGGAACGGTTCAGGTGTGTCAAGGAGTTCGTCTTCGTCAAGGTCTTCTTCCCGTGGGAACGACAACGGAAGCTATCAGGACAACAACCGTCGGAACAATTCCAGCGTGTCAAGGAGCTCTCGGGACAACAACCGCAGGAGCGGTGCTTCGGATGTGTCCAGAAGTTCATCTTCTTCCAGAGGCTCGTCTTCTTCGGTGAGAAGCTCATCCTCGTCCCGTAGCTCATCCTCTTCTGTAAGAAGTTCTTCCTCGGACAGAAGGTCTTCTTCATCGACGAGAAGTTCAGGTGACAGGGTGGCAAGGCAGATAGGCTCTTCCTCCACCAGAAGCGGCTCGTCACGTTCCTCAGCCTCTGATTCCCGCCGGGAACGGTCCCAGAGGGTCGGCAACGCCACAAGGAACGGATTGACCACCTATGATTCACGCAAGGATGTGATGAGGGAAAGCCGCA
>CAVBPI010000416.1:0-1511 GCA_963596955.1 bacterium
CCTCCAATATTGTCAACAGTATATCATATCCTGCTTAAAATGAAAAGACATATTGCAAGAACAGGACTTTGCGAATATAATAAATGTATCAAAATGAGAGGACACAGTATGGAAGAAGCAAGAGTGAAAAGAAGAGTAAATCTTTTGGGAAGAATTAAATGGCTGGGGCTGTTTTTCGGTCTGATTATGTACTACGCGACGATTCCGGCTTTCGGGGATATTATTGCAACGGCTCTGGCGTGCGTGGCGGCGACGGCATTTTATATAATATGTGACAAAGAAAGTAAAACGACGATTTGCGAATATGTTTCGCAGCATCTTCACGATGCTTTGGTCAGAGCGGGACAGAAGGAAAGCGTTTTTGAGATTAAGGCGGCAAGGACGGGGCTGATTATCCGCGTGTATCTGATACGCGCGCACGAGAAAGCACCGCTCTGCACGAAGGCACTCCTTCATGCAATCTCTGAAAGCTGGTACCGCTCCAGGGTCTGGGTGACGCAGATTGTCGACCTGAACAGCGAAAATGAAATTGAAGAGGCACAGCAGACGCTCAACGAGGAACTTTTAGAGGATTTAAGGAAGCCAAAGGCTTGAAATCAGGCGAATTTTGGTATAAAATAATAGGATACATATGTGACAAGCCCACGGTATGGCAGGTTGCAAAAATTTAGGAGGTAGAGTTATGGGCATTAAGGTCGCAAAGTTTGGCGGCTCATCCGTGGCAGACGGGATACAACTGACGAAAACGAAGGAAATTATCCGGCATGATCCGGACAGAAAATATATTGTAGTATCGGCACCGGGAAAGAGATTTGAAGGAGACAGCAAGATTACGGATATTTTATATCTGTGCAAAACGCATATTGAGCACAATCTGCCTTACGACCAGCTTTTTCAGGTTGTGGCAGACCGCTATATGGCAGTGGAAATCAATCTTGGAGTGAAGGTTGATTTGCTGAAACATTTTGATGAGATTCGCGAAAACCTCAGAAAAAATCCTTCCGCAGATTACATTGCATCCAGAGGCGAATATCTGAACGCGATTTTGATTGCGGCATTTTTGGATTATGATTTCGTGGATACCGCAGGCCTGATTAAGTTCGACGCAAAAGGCAGGCTTCTTATGGAAGAGACCGACGAGGCGCTTCGTGAAGAGCTTTCCAAGCATGAAAGAGCAGTCCTTCCGGGATTTTACGGGAGCACTCCGGACGGAAAAATTAAGACCTTCTCACGCGGCGGCTCGGACATCACGGGTGCGCTTGTAGCAAGGGCAGTTAAAGCGGATGTTTATGAGAACTGGACCGATGTTTCCGGTTTCTTAATGGCAGACCCAAGAATCGTTTCGAACCCGAAGCAGATTCGTGAAATTTCATATAAAGAGCTCCGCGAGCTGTCTTACATGGGCGCCAGCGTCCTGCACGAAGATGCGATTTACCCTGCGAGAATGGCAAACGTTCCGATTAATATCCGCAACACGAATAAGCCGGATGATCCGGGAACTTTCATCACTG
>CAVBPI010000416.1:1521-2205 GCA_963596955.1 bacterium
AGAGGTTTCAGAAAGCTTTGAAAACGATGAAAACCGCATCATAACGGGAATTGCAGGGAACAGAGACTTCACGGTTGTGGCAATTTACAAGAATATGATGAGCAGCGAGAGAGGATTCGTTAGAAAAATTCTGGATATCTTAGATGATTTTGACATAAACTTTGAACATCTGCCGAGCGGAATTGATACCGTTTCGGTTGTGATGTCGAATAAGGCAATCAACGGAAGACTGGAAGAAGTGCTGGATGAATTCCGCGCAAGACTTCGCCCGGACAGCATTGACGTTTTTGAGGATATGGCACTGATAGCAACCGTAGGTCACGGAATGTCCTACAGGCAGGGGGTTTCGGCAACACTGTTTGAAGGGCTTGCGGACGCGGGTGTCAATATTCGAATGATTGAGCAGGGCTCCAGTGAAATGAACATCATTGTCGGCGTGAAGAACAAAGACTTTGAAAAGGCAATCCGGGCAATCTACAGAGCCTTTGTGGGAGACGAGGAGGAAGCATGAGAAAAATTGTAACGATCAGTCGTCAGTATGGAAGCGGCGGAAGAATTATAGGAAAAATTTTGGCGGAAAAACTGAATGTACCGTTTTATGACAAGGAAATCCTGGATATGGCGGCGGAACAGAGCGGTTATTCCAGAGAATTGATGGAAGGAACCGAGCTTAAGGCCAAGAGC
>CAVBPI010000417.1:0-2199 GCA_963596955.1 bacterium
GTCCCGCGGTCGTAATAACGTCATATCTTATGACAAATTTGATGCGGTTGCCCTGACTAAAAACCGCCGCTGTTTGCGGCATTGGATAAAAGCGGTATATTTGCGAGCAATAACACAAAACATTGTATAAAAGACTTATGAAGAAAACACTTGTTGTCGTTTCGGGGCTTTTGGTCGCCGTCATGTCTCTCATCTCGTGTAATCGTAAAGTGTCCGAACGGCTCGCCGACATTGATTCCTTTGTCTGTGATGCTCCGGACAGCGCCTTGGCTGTGCTGGATTCAATTCCGCTGTCAAGCCTCAGAACCCGTGAACAGAGGGCAAAATATGCCCTGCTGAAATCAGTCGCGCTTGACAAAAACTGCATTGACGTCAAGTCTGACAGCATAATCGCTCCTGCTGTCAAGTATTATGGGAGACACGGTTCGCCCGACGACAGGCTCAAGGCCTTCTATTACAGGGGACTGGTTTCGTACTATTCGCATGATTATGACGAGGCGATGGAATGGTTTGTCAAGGGATGCCGGTATTCGGATGAGTTGGAGGATATTCGCACCTCTGCTCTTCTTTATTTTAAGATGTATCAAGTCTATGACTATATGTTGGACTGGGACAAGGCCATGCGCTGTGCAGAGAAGTCATCTGAGTTGTTTTTGGCGAGTGGAGATACAACATTCTATTTTGAAGCTCTTGACTGTGCCCTGAGAGAAGGATTGGCTCTTGAAAGATACGACACGGCATCGGTATTCTTGGAAAAGATGTGGCAGTTGAAGGATAAGATTGATTCGTCTCAGTTGAGTGAGATCTATGCCAGTTCCTTACAGTTGAAAATGAGCATGAATACTATTCAGATAGCGGATATAGAAAACTATTTGCGGGCTGTTCCGGATGATAATCTGACTGATTGGATAACTGTTGCCGATGCTTATTATAAGTGTGGGGATTGCGTGTCTTCCATTAGGGCATTGGATAAATATGATGCGGAATTTGCCGACAATTCGGCGGCATATAATTCGGTTCTGGCTCATAGTTCATACGGTGTCGGTGATTATAAGCGTGCATTCGATGCTTATTCAAGATATGCAAGCCTTGTAGGGGAACAAGAGCAGAAGTCATTGATGTCTGAAGCCCGTTTTGTGGAAGAACGGTTGCGTAAGGAGATAGAAGTTCAGAAACAAAGGTCGTCGAAGTTTGTGACCTTATCCATACTCATCATTGTCGTGCTGGTGACCATTATATTATTGATGCTATTTAGACAGCATATCATAAAGGTGAGGAAACAAAACAGCAGCCTCATGTGTGAATGCACTGAACTACGCGAAAGAAATGTGAGTCTTCATGAACATTTTGAGACGGCAAGAAATGAGATAGACCGTCTGAGGACTCTGCGTAAGAACAGAGGTTATGGCAATCGGACATTGATGCTTATACGCAGGCGTTTTGACTTATTGAACAAGATAATCATGGGAAAGTTAGTAGATAATATGAAGCATGATTCAGAGGAAGCGCTTACGTCGTTTCTTGGAGAAAAGGCTGATTTTGTAGATTCTAACAGAGCCGCGTATCTGGTTTCTCATTCGGTACTGATGGAAAAACTGATGAAGAAGGGGCTTGATGAGAACGAAATTAATTATTGCTGTCTATATGCGTCCGGGATGAACAGTCAAGACATCTCCGATTTTCTCTCCATCCCTCTCAAAGTTGTCTATCGTACAAACTCGGCGATACGGGCGAAACTGAAGATAAAAAACACGGAACGCAATCTTCCGGAACTCATATTTAAGATGTTTGAGTCTTCGGCAGAGTAGTCCGCGGACTATGGCTCCAGATTTTCGTTTTCCTAGAGAAATTAGGTTAAGTTATTGAAAGCCAATCTATTGCTTAAAATTGCTCAAATTGTGAAATTATGGATTGTACCCTTACTTAATAATCTGATTACCAATTTATTATAAGGTAATATAGTGATGGAAACGCCATGTTTGCATATTGAATTTTTGTGATATAGTTTTGCGAAAAATTTAATCACACAACAATGAAACGTATAGCAAAATATGTAGCCTTACTACTTATGGCTTTTCCGTCGGCCTCTTTCGCCAGAACATTATTTCTTCAGGATGGTCCAACTAATCCATCTGAAATCGCTATCAGAAAGCTCAAGGACAAGAGCAAGATAAAGGAACCGCGCGACCTGTCTCCGGA
>CAVBPI010000418.1:0-2196 GCA_963596955.1 bacterium
GCACCTCCTCCCCTTCAAGTCCGGGCATCTTGATGTCACAGAAGATGACGTCATATTTTTCCTTGTCCGCCATTCCCACGCCCTTGAGCCCGTCTTCCGCGACGTCAACGGAGTGTCCTTCGTCTTCGAGTATTTCCTGCATCAGGTTTCTGATTGAACGTTCGTCGTCGATTACCAGTATCTTCATATTCCCGTAGATTTTATATCATATATCGTCAAAATTGCACAAACCGCCCTGTCATTGAAAAAACAATGCCGTATCATACAATATAAATGCAAATATCGGAAAATTTGTTTTGAATAAATCAATCAGATTCTTAATTTTGTCGGTTGCAACGGAAATATTTCTTTTCGTGGGATATACTTCCGGATATATATTTTCCCGGGAACATGATTTTTCGGGGATATGTGATATGATACGATGAAAAAAAGATACGACATACCCGACATAACAATCGCGATTGACGGATATTCCTCGACGGGAAAGAGCTCTTTCGCGAAACTCATCGCCTCGGAGCTATCGTTCCTCTACCTCGATTCGGGGGCGCTCTACCGTGCCGTGACGCTTTATGCGATAGAAAACGGACTCATTTCGGAGGACAACAGCATCGACGTGCCCGCGCTTGCCGAGGCTCTGAAAACGCTTGACGTGCATTTCGAGGACCACGGGAGGGGGAGCAGGACTTACATCGGCGACCGCTGCGTGGAACAGAAAATCCGCAGTCTGAAGGTCTCGGGGAAGGTCAGCCCGGTGTCCGCGGTGCCTCAGGTGCGGGAGTATGTGAACGCTAAGCTGCGCGAGTTCGGGCGCGACGGGCGAATAGTCATGGACGGGCGGGACATAGGGACGACGGTGTTCCCGAATGCCGAACTCAAGATTTTCATGACGGCCGACCCGATGGTGCGTGCGCGCAGGCGTGCGGCCGAGATGGAGGCCAAGGGGGAGAGCGTGAACATTGAGGACGTGCTCGCGAACCTGAAGGAACGTGACTACATCGACTCGCACAGGGAGGTCTCGCCTCTGAGAAAGGCGGCCGACGCGATTGAACTGGACAATTCGGAGATGACGCTCGATGACCAGATGAAATGGGTGATGCGGGTCATCAGGGAAAGATTTGGAGATTAGGACATGAGCAGGGGAGCGACAGTTGACATTGACAAGAATTCCGGGTTCTGTGCCGGGGTCATCCGGGCGGTGAATATCGCGGAGGAGAAGCTTGAGCACGGCGGTGACAAGAAGATTTTTTCCCTCGGGGCCATCGTGCATAACGAGGCGGTGCTGTCAGGGCTTGAGAAGGCCGGGCTTGTGACGATTGACAGGGACGACCTCGACGAGATGCAGTCGGTGGAAAACGCCGACCTGATTATCCGTGCCCACGGCGAGCCTCCTCAGACATACGCGCGTGCCGCAGCGCTCGGGTTCGACATCGTTGACTGCACCTGCCCGGTGGTGCTCCAACTCCAGAAGCGGATTCGCACGGCCTATCTTCAGCAGAAGAAGGCGGGGAAGGGTCAGATTGTGATATTCGGAAAGGTAGGCCATGCCGAGGTGCTCGGGCTGGTCGGACAGACGGAGGGGACGGCCATAGTGGTGGAGAATATGCAGATGCTGGAGGAGGCCATAGCCGACGGAAGGATAAGGACGAGCACGCCCACGGAGATTTTCAGCCAGACGACCAAGAGTCCGGGGGAATACGACAAGGTCTGCGCACGTCTGGCCAAGGTGAGGGGACTGCGCCTGAGGCTGAGGGTTCACAACACGATTTGCCGGCAGGTGGCCACGCGCCACGCGAAGCTTTCCGCCTTTGCCCGCAGCCATGATGTGCTCGTCTTTGTCTGCGGAAAGTCAAGTTCCAACGGCAAGGTGCTCTGCGAGTTCTGCAAGTCGGTGAACATCAGGACCTACCACATCAGTTCGGTTGAGGAAATCAACGGCGCGTGGTTCCGGCAGGACGACAAAATAGGCGTCTGCGGCGCCGCCTCCACGCCAAAATGGCTGCTTGAGGAAACGGCGGCGAGAATCAAGGATATTTTGCAGAAAGACAATAAAATGCTACCTTTGCGCGGCGAAACGGGAAGATTATAATCCTGTCATTTTGAACGCAGTGAGAAATCTTTTAACGGCAAGTAAAATTTTAATTTATATATAGTAATATGGCAACAACAGCAGATTTCAAGAACGGACTCTACCTGATG
>CAVBPI010000419.1:0-2187 GCA_963596955.1 bacterium
ATCCTGCAATCTGTCCGCTCCCCAGTCGCTCAGATTGAACGGAGGGTTCGCCATTATGAAGTCGGCTTTCAGCGTGGGGTGCTGGTCATCGAAGAAAGTGTCAGCACTAAATTTGCCCAAGTTGGCCTCAATGCCCCTGATTGCAAGGTTCATCTGAGCCATCTTCCAAGTCATCGGGTTGCTGTCCTGTCCGAATATGGAAATGTTGTTGATGTTCCCCTGATGATTCTCAATGAACTTTGCGGACTGAACAAACATCCCGCCGGAACCACAGGCCGGGTCATATACACGTCCCTTAAATGGTTTCAGCACCTCGACCAAGGTTTTCACGATACAGGACGGCGTGTAGAACTCGCCGGCATTCTTTCCTTCGGCCTCCGCAAATTTAGCAAGACAGTATTCATACGTTCGTCCAAGAATGTCCTTCTCATTGCCATGTTCCGCCATTCTGATGTTCGTGAACAAATCCACGACATCACCGAGCCGCCTTTTGTCCAGCTCCGGACGTGCGAAATTCTTCGGAAGTATTCCCTTCAGACGCGGATTGTCCTTTTCGATCAACCGCATCGCATTGTCAATGGCTTCCCCGACCTGAGGAGTATGAGCCACCGATGCAATTGCTCCCCAACGGGCATCGGCCGGAACGAAGAATATATTTTCCGCCATATACTCATCCCTGTCCTCCTCAAAACCGTTACCCTCATCAATTAGTTCCTGATGCTTTGTTTCAAAACGGTCAGATATATACTTCAGAAATATGAGCCCGAGAATAACATGCTTATATTCCGAAGCATCCATATTGCCACGAAGAGAATCCGCAGCTTTCCAGATTTTATCCTCAAAGCCAATTTCCGCACTGTTAAGTTTTGCCATGATTGTCTATTGCTATGGGCAGCCGAATATCATCAGCCGCCAAATTCAATGTTATTTTGCGTTAAATCTTGCTTGCACACAAATTTATGAATTTTTAGCGACATACAAGAAAAAACCGCCTTCACAAGCGGTTTTTCTTCTTGCCTTTCGGCAAATCTCATAAAAATGGCTAAACGATTATTGATGCTGCAAAGGTAGCGCGACGCGGCGGGGACGGCAATACCCACAAATGGGTATTTTGAGAACCGTGCGCCCATCGGCGGCAGTCGCGGCGTCGCTCAGTGCGCGATGGTCTTGGGCTTGAGAAGATGGGAGAAGGCGGACTGGACGAAAGTCCATGCCCACGGCTCGGGATAGACAATCCGGTGCTTCCACTTGTTGGCGCGGAAACGTCTGATTTTCCAGATGACGGTCTTGAGGAAGCCGTCCGAAGGCATGGTCTGGTCCGGAAACTCAGGATTGAGAACATCCGCGAGAATCCTGCCTTCAAGAAGTTCGTCATGCACGCGGTCCGGAACTATGGAGCCGTCAAGGCCGAGGTAGCGGACACAGAGCCCCGTCACGGCATCGGCGAAGCGCTTCATGCGGAAATCGGCATATATCCCGTTGATGCGCGTCCAATCGACATTACCTCCCTCGCGCTCGACAAACTGCTTCCAGTCGCACAGGTGCCTCACGCTCACCCGCTCCGCAGCGAAATGGGCGGCAAGATGCCTCATGAGAAAGAGCGCGTTCAATGCCGGCCCCGGAAGGAGCAGCCTGCCCTCGACGCCGTTTTCGCCCACGGCGGTCACTTCCCTGCCGCTTTCCTCACGCACGACTGTCTTGAGCAGGTCGTCGAACCTCGCGTCGCTGCGGCGGGCGTGGCGAGCCACGAAATCGTAGTGGTTCTCAACAAGCAGTCCCTTATAGACAAACTTGGTGTGATGATGCACGTCATTGGAAATCTTTACCCCGAGCTTCTTGGAAACGAGTTCATCCGCACGGCGGTAGTCCCCGAAGTTCCAGATGTCGATGTCGCTGAAGCTGCGGTGCTTAGGAACCGGATAGTAAAGGCTCAGCCCCCATCCCTTCAGCAGCATGAAAGGCACTCCGTTCGACAAGAAGAAATCCGCAAGCTCCGCCACGGCGTTCTGTCTGGCCTCATATTTCTCCTCCTCGACGGCAGCCCTCCCGACCAGACGGAGCCACGCGCCGTCCGGAATAGTCAGTTCACTGCCATTCTGTACAGCTGCACGACAGTTTGTCACCCCGTCCATGACAATTCCGCTCAGATGATGCGGTCCGGCAAGGGCGACAAGCGCGTCCCAGTCC
>CAVBPI010000420.1:0-2167 GCA_963596955.1 bacterium
AAATGGAGAAGGAGGAAATTGCGACAAAACAAGTTACTTTAGGTTTCTGTAACAATGCAGGAGGAAACATTGACACACCGTTGCTTTCAATCACAGGCTGCGAAACATACACAATTGCAGCAGGAACACAAAATCAAATTCAGATTGACATTGTGGCTTGGCATAAAAGCCTAATTACATTAGGAGCACCGAGCTACCAATGGATGCCATATTCTGATGTCACGAAATGGACGGTCAGAAACGGGACATCGTTTAAGCGTGCAAATATTTCACAAAGTGATTTTGACGGCTTCACGAAATACGCATCTATAGTCAAAGCATACGACAACGCAACGAACGAATCTGATATGTACCAAATTAACGAAGGCAAAGACAATTATGTCTTTGTCAAGACAGTCTCCGGACAGTATGCTGTCATAAGGATTGATTCGCTCAACAACAAGACATTAGGAGACAGCCAAGACAAGTATGAGTCTGTGACATTGACTGTAAAATATGCTAATCAAGAATAAATGACAACCCGAAGAAATTTCATTAAGAGTATGGGAACGATGGCGGTGGCCGCCGCCGTCGCTCCCGATTTGCTTGCAGGAGAACTTTCTATAGGACTCTCGGGGGAGCGTGGAAAAGTAAAGGACGGTGAGAGCGTCAGGTTCAGGCAGTCTCGAATCAAGCTGGACAGCAGCTGGGACGTGATTGTGGTCGGAGGAGGGCCGGGCGGATGCACGGCCGCCATAGCCGCCGCCCGGGAAGGCGCCAAGGTGCTGCTGATTGAGGCAACGGGACAGCTCGGAGGAATGGGAACTGCGGGGATGGTGCCGGCATGGTGTCCGTTCTCCGACGGGGAGAAAATCATCTACCGGGGCCTTGCCGAGAAAATCTTCAACGAGTCGAAGAAGGGCGTTCCGCACGAGCCTGAGGGCAAGCTCGACTGGGTGAACATAAACCCGGAATATCTCATGAGGGTCTATGACCGCATGGTCACGGAATCCGGAGCCAAGGTCCTTTTCTTCTCAAGGGTCGCCGCGGTGGAGAAGAGCGCGGACGACACGGTTGAAGCCATCATCGTCGCCAACCAGCTTGGTCTCACCGCCTTCAAGGCAAAGGTTTTCGTCGATGCCACCGGCAACGGAGACCTCGCCGTATGGTCGGGAGCCTCATTCATGAAAAGCGACGTGCTTCAGGACTCCACTCTCTGCTTCGCCCTCGCCAATGTCAACGGGGACAAATTCTACGGAGGTCTTCACAGCGACAACAGGCAGAGTCCCCTTCACAAGGTCGTGGGTTCTGACGGGAAATATCCCCTCACCGGACACCATTTCTGCATGAACCTCATCGGCCCGAACGTCGTGCAGTTCAACGCAGGGCACATCCACGCCGACACCACCGACCCGCGCAGCGTCACAGAGGCGATGATGATCGGACGGCGGGCGGCGCAGCAGTATCTCGAAGCCTGCAAGGAGGCCTGTCCGGAGATTTTCGGCAATGCCTTCGTGGTCAGGACGGCGTCGCTTCTCGGAGTGCGTGACGGCCGCCGCATTGTCGGGGACTATGTCTTCACCAAGGAGGACTGGAACGCGCGCCGCACATTCGAGGACGAAATCGGCCGCAACAGCTACTTCCTCGACGTGCACAAGAGCGGGTTCAAGCCGGTTCACTATAAAAAGGGAGACTCGCACGGAATCCCCTACCGCTGCCTCACGCCGAAAGGTCTCAGGAATGTGCTCACCGCCGGCCGCTGCATCTCCACCGACGAGGAAGCCTTCGGCAGCCTCCGCGTGATGCCGCCGTGCCTTGTGACAGGAGAGGCTGCAGGAGCGGCGGCAGCGATTGCCATACAGCAGTCCCGCTGCGACGTCCACGCCATCGATGTGCAGTATCTGCGCAGGCGTCTCAAAGAGGAAGGGCAATATTTTCTGTGAGAAAATATTGCCCTTCCGGACTTCCTAACCCCCGCATACGAACGTCTGCGACCCCTATTAGGGGTATCTCGCGCCTCCGGCGCGGTCCCTTCGGGACTTTTTTAAGACATTGCTTCCTTAGGGACTTTTTGTCAGCATATTATATCTACACACATAACGCAGTAACTATAAGATTTTTATGAAATTTCTTCTCACCCTCCTCACCGCCGTTTCCCTCGGCGGAATCTGGGACTTCAGATTTGAAG
>CAVBPI010000421.1:0-1619 GCA_963596955.1 bacterium
ACTGGCTCTACCTCGTCTATCCGGGCGTCGGAATGCTTCTCTCCCTGCTTTTTGTCAAGTATATCGTCCGCGACAACATCGGCCACGGAGTCACCAAGGTGCTGCTCGCCGTCTCCAAGAACGAGTCCAAGATAAAGCCGCACAATATGTGGACTTCGCTCGTCGCAAGTTCCGTCACCATCGGATTCGGAGGCTCTGTCGGAGCGGAGGCGCCGATTGTCTATACCGGGGCCGCCATAGGTTCCAACCTCGGACGCTACATGGGGTTGTCCTACAAGAACATAACCATACTTCTCGGCTGCGGTGCGGCGGGTGCAGTCGCCGGCATATTCAAGGCTCCTCTTGCCGGGGTCCTCTTCACGCTGGAGATTCTCCTCTTCAACATTTCGATGTCCTCAATCCTCCCGCTGCTGGTTTCCACGGTCTCCGCCACGGTCGTGTCCTACATATTCCTCGGCAACGAGGCCGTGTTTGCCTCAGAGCTCGTCCCGTTCTCGATGCAGAACATCCCTTTCTACATCATTCTCGGACTCTGCTGCGCCGGCTTCTCGATTTACTTCACCCGCTGCACGCTCTGGCTTGAGGACAGGATAAAGTCCATAAAGTCGCCCTACCTCCGCTGGGGAGTCTCCGCGCTCGGGCTCGGCCTTCTCATCTTCCTTTTCCCGCCGCTTTACGGCGAAGGCTACGGCACCGTGAACGAGATGCTTGCCTGCAATGCCATAGACTACGACGGACAGACCGTCCTCGCTCCTGTCCTGGAGTTCAGATGGGCGGTTCCGCTTTTCTTTCTCATAGTCCTGATTCTCAAGGTGTTCTCCATGTCCTTCACCAACGCCGGCGGGGGAGTCGGCGGAACTTTCGGACCGACGCTGTTCATCGGGGCGCTCGCCGGATTCGTGGTGGCGAGGACAATCAACCTCCTGCTCGGAGGCTCCCCGCTCTCCGTCCCGGAACAGAATTTCGTGCTCGTCGGGATGGCGGGTCTGATGGCCGGAGTCATGCAGGCCCCGATGACCGCAATCTTCCTCATTGCAGAGATTTCCGGAGGCTACGAGCTTTTCATCCCGCTGATAATCACCGCGACCATCTCCTTCGGCGTCACGCGCATCTTCGAGCCCTATTCGATTTACACCAAGCGAATCGCCAAGAGGGGCGAACTTCTTACCCATGACAGCGACCAGGCCGTGCTTACCCTCCTGAAAGTCAATGACCTCATAGAAGAGGACTTCAACCCCGTCCGCATCGACGACACCTTCGGAAAGCTTCTCGACACGGTCTCTGGCTCGCGCCGCAACATCTTCCCGGTGGTCGATGCCAAGGGCAAGTTTCAGGGCTATGTCCTTCTTGACGACATCCGCCCCGATATGTTCAGAACCGAACTTTATGCCTCGCGTCATGTCTTCAACTACATGAAGTCCGCCCCGGAATATGTCTATGTCGATGAAAAGATGGACAGCGTGATGGCGAAATTCGAGAAAACCGGCGCATGGAACCTGCCTGTCGTCACCCAGGACCGGAAATATGTCGGCTTCGTCTCAAAGTCAAAGATATTCTCCGCCTACCGCACCCAACTGAAGGAAGTCTCACATGAATAGAAAATTTGCAAAAGGGAGATG
>CAVBPI010000421.1:1629-2155 GCA_963596955.1 bacterium
TTTTGTGTGCCGACAATATCTGTCAATACGGAATATGTTCCTTGTAAAGATTCGAATGGTAAAGACAATCACATCTTGCTCATGTATGTTCCCGCAAGTCCGAGACTCCATTCAAATCAGGCCGATGAAGTGTTCTGGCGTGTTGGAGACAAGTCTCGACGGCTTTCTTTTGAGGAACGCCTGCAACTGATGTATGATAAGGGAGAACGATATTATGAAGATTCTCCGGTCTATGGAGCCTCTGTGGACGACATAGATATGGATGCAGTGCAGAACTATATTCGGAAGATTGGGTATGGCAAATCATCTATGGAATATCTGAATGAGAATCATGGCTTCTTGACAGGAAATTCGGACGATGGGAGGGTGAGTGCGGCTTGTGTCCTGCTGTTCGGTAAAAGACCTCAGGATTTCTTTCCTCGTGCCCGTGTTCGTTTCGTGAAGTATTTGGGCTCAGAAGAGAAAGTCGGCCGGGAGATGAATGTAATCAAGGACGTGACTTTTGAGGGACGTATTCTTGACCAGA
>CAVBPI010000422.1:0-2154 GCA_963596955.1 bacterium
AGGTAACTTTATCTTGTAAGAGAATGTCACCGCTGACAAAATGTAAACATGGGAAAACATCCTTTCCTTTTCAAAAGGAAACTTTTTGCGTTTTCTTTCCTTTTCAAAAGGAAAGCACTATATTTGCAAAAAAACTACGAGAACATGGAACTGCGCAGAATATTTCAGTCAATCATAAAACTGCATCAGGACGAGATTCCTTATGATGGCCTTATTACACGGGAATTGTCCCTGCCTGTGTCTGGGGAGGACATCGTAACCGTAACAGGAATCCGCCGATGCGGCAAGTCGTCCTTGCTGCGGCTTGCGATAAACGAACTTCTTGCGGCCGGTATTCCAAAGGAGCGCATTCTTTACATAGAGTTTGACGACGAGCGCTTTTCTTCGATGCAGGTCTCTGACTTCGACGACATACTTCAGGCATATCGCGAGATGTTTCCGGCACAGCCGCTCCGGGATGTGTATATGTTCTTCGATGAAATTCAATTGATTAAGGGATGGGAACTGTTTGTGCTGCGGACGTTCAAGAGTTATTGTAAGCATATATTCATCACGGGAAGCACGGCCGAAATGCTCTCCGGAGAAATAGCTTCGGCTCTGCGCGGATGGCCTGACGAATATGTCGAGCATCCGCTGAACTTTAAGGAATATCTCCGTTTCCGCGGCATTGTGCCCGATTTTTATTCGGAAGACGGGATAACCGTCGTCAAGGCGGCGTTCCGAAGATATTGCGCGGAGGGCGGGTTTCACAAGGCGGTTCTGGCTGAAAACGAAAGCGCGAGAATAAAGATTCTTCAGTCATATTTCAACACGATGTTGTTCCGCGACCTTATCGAGCACTACGACATCAAATCATCCCCTTCGGTAGTGAAATATTTTCTGAAACGGGTCTTTGAGAACACCACGAAGCCGACAAGCGTCAACAATATATACAACGAACTGAAATCCGCCGGTATGAAAGTGGGGAAGGACTCGCTCTATGAGTGGCTGGAATATGCCTGCAATATATTTCTGCTTTACAAACTTCCCTGCTACACCCGCTCTGTACTGAAAGAGTCTGCCTTGCCGTCAAAATGTTATGTTTCCGACAATGGCCTAAGGAGCGCTGTTCTCAGCACGCCGAGTTCGGATGACGGAAAGGCGCTGGAAACCATAGTATTCGCTTTGCTGCATAACAGCTTGGGGAGTGAGGACAAACTCTATTATTTCAGAGACGATTCCGGAGAGTGTGACTTCGTCGTCCAGAGAGGCAACAAAGTCGAGGAGTTGGTTCAGGTGTGCTGGGAACTGGCAAAAGAAAACCAGACAAGGGAGGTAAACGGCCTGCTTGCGGCCTCCGAGGCAACTGCCTGCCGCAATTGCCGCATAATCACCTTTGAGCAGGAAGAAACACTCACCGAAAGTGGACTGACCATCCCGGTCGTTCCTGCGTGGAAATTGTAGAAAGTTTGGATATGGACAGAATTGCAGATGCGAGGTTCGCTGTATGGCTGTACCTTGCTCATGAAAGAACAGATGATGTGGGAGCAGAACGGTCAGTCAATCATCACAAACTGAGCCCAGTATTTGGAGGCGGAATAGTCGTGGCTGGACTTCATGAATGAGACGGCGTCGTTGAAGGCCTGGCGCTTGGTCTTGCCGGAGAAGAGGCTGCGATAGAACTCAGTCATGAAGACTCGTGTGGCCTTGTCCGGGACATTGCCGAGAGTCGCCACGACTGTTTTCGCCCCGGCGAGACGGAACGCCCGCTGAAGTCCGATGATGCCTTCGTCCGATATGTCTCCCAGGCCGCTTTTGCAGGCGGAAAGAACGACAAGGTCAGTTCCGACGAGATTCATTCTGGCGATTTCGGAGCCTAACAGAATACCGTCATCCTCATTATTTTCGTGCATTCCGGCTTCGTATGCTTCCTTCTCCAACAGAATGCCGCATCTGTCCAGAGGATTGTCTTTCTCGTCTTTCGCCTGTTCCGTTGCCCTGTAGTAAAAGCCGTGTGCCGCGATGTGTATTATCGGAACATGACTCCCGGATATGCCTCTGAATGACCGTTCCGTGCATTTCTTCCCGGAGTGTGCCGTGGCGACAACCCCATATTTCTCGGCGATAGTGCTTATATCCCTTATTTCTTTCTCGGTTTCAAGTAAGGAGCGTCAG
>CAVBPI010000423.1:0-2148 GCA_963596955.1 bacterium
AGCGACGGCCTCTGGGGCGAGGTGCCCGCCTCGATTGAGGTGCGGATTCTTCCGCCGTGGTACGCCTCCACCGCCGCATTGCTGTGTTACCTTGTCCTTGTCCTCGCGTCCGCCGCCGGCATAGCGGCCGGCCTTCACCGCCGCAGTGTCCGCCGCCACCGGGAGGAACTTGAAGACAAGCTGCGTGAGGAACAGCGGGAGCGCAACGAGAACGAGCTGAAGTTCCACACCGACTTCCTCCACGAAATCCGCACTCCGCTCACCCTGATAACCACTCCGGTCGAGGAACTGCTGAGGAATCCGAACCTCGGCAAGACCACGCTGAACCGCCTTCAGCTTGTCGAGCAGTCGGCGAAGATTCTCCAGAAGCACATCGAGTCCATTACCGACCTGAGAAAATATGACAACGGCGAGGTGCGGCTTCATGTGGTGGAGATTGACTTCTCCCGTTTCGCCGAGGAGATATGTCTCCTTTTCCAGCCTATCGCAAGGTCCAGGGGATATGAGTTCTCGGTAAGGCTCAACCCATTGAGCCAGAAAGTTTTCATTGACAAGGACAGCATAGAGAAGGTCATACTGAACCTTATGTCCAACGCCGTGAAGTATTCTCCCGATAGGGGGGGGCAGATAAGTGCCGAAGTCTCTGAAGCCACTGATGACGAGGGGCGTACCGGCGCCGAGCTTACTGTGTCCAATCTCGGCATCGGCATCCTTCCCGCCGACCTGCCCTACATCTTCGACCGCTTCCGCCAGGGCTGCAACAACGACCGGGGAGGCATGGGGATAGGCCTTTCCATAAGCCGCTCAGCCGTGCTGTCCCATTCCGGAAAAATCTGGGCGGAGTCCGTGCCGGGCGGCATTACATCCTTCCATGTGTTCCTGCCCTACGGCTGCTCGCAGTTCTCTCCCGACCAGATTGACAGGGACTACGAGAACAGCGACCACATCTCCAACTACGACTCCCTCGCCGAGTTCCGCACTGCCCATGCCGCGGGGCTCGGAGGCGTTGAGCGCGAGCATCTCGTCCTTGTCGTGGATGACAGCGCCGAACTCAGGGAGTACCTCAGCCAGCTCCTTTCCACCCGCTACAACATAATCACCGCGCGTGACGGTTCCGAGGGCTACGAGAAGACCATCTCCGAGCAGCCGGACCTTGTGCTGACCGATGTCGTGATGCCGGGAATGAACGGGCTTGAGCTGTGCCGCAGAATCAAGGAGAACAACGTCACCTCGCACATCCCCGTCATACTCGTCTCCGCCCGCGACCTTCCTGCCTACAAGATGGAGGGCTACCAGATGATGGCGGACGACTACATCACCAAGCCTTTCCACGCCGAACTGCTGATTTCCCGCATTGACAATCTCATCCGCCAGCGCGAGTGCATGAGGCAGTCTTTCCGCACGGACATCTCCCTTGAGCCTTCGGCCGTGACGGCGACCCCGGTCGATGAGAAGTTCATCCGCAGCTGCATCGACAACATCGAGGAGCACATCTCCGAGCCGGAGTACGGCGTGGACGATCTCTGCCTGAACGTCGGCTACTCGCGTCCGCAGCTCTACCGGAAAATCAAGTCCATAACCGGGATGTCCGCCATCCAGTTCCTCCGCAGCATCCGTCTCAAGCGCGCGGCCCAGCTGCTCTCCTCCGGCTCGGGAATGACCGTGACCGAGGTCATGTACGCCGTCGGGTTCAACAACATTTCGTACTTCTCCAAAATCTTTGCGGCGGAGTTCGGAAAACTGCCAAAGGATTATAAAAAGGCTGACAGCAAGTGAGTTGTGCCTGATGCCGGTCGCATGAGGCTGTTCCTGTAATTTAGGAATTTTGTGAAATTGCAAAAGAATGAACGATTTGTAAAGTCGTTAATGGGCGGTTCGTTCCTAATATTGCATCGGAAATTTATCCGACGCGTGTTTTTAAGGATTGAAATATAGTAACAACTAATACCAATTTTTATGAAAAGGATTCTTTCTATGGCTGCCGTTTGCAGCCTTATTCTTGCAGTTTCCTGCAACAAGTCAGGTACTGAGACAGAAAAGGACTTCAGCTACAATGCTCCGGAGGAGGCTCTGGTAGGGCAGAGCGTCAAGTTTGAAGACCTCTCCATCGGTGTCGCATCGCGCGAGTGGACATTCGAGGATGCCACT
>CAVBPI010000424.1:0-2130 GCA_963596955.1 bacterium
CTTGTACATCGGAAGTCCGGTGATTTCCTCGTCGTCAAGGAATATCCTTCCCTCGTTAGGGACGATGAGTCCGGTAATCATATAGAAACTCGTCGTCTTTCCCGCACCGTTCGGCCCGAGGAATCCGACAATCTCTCCCTGTTCAACCTCCATTGACACGCCCTTGACGACGGTCCTGACACCATATTTCTTTACGAGGTTCTCGCAACGCAGTTTCATGACATTCAGTTTGATGTTCCTCCATGTTCGGGGAGGAACGCTTTGTGTTTCAATTATTTGATATCAAGCGAGAAGTCCTTCACGAGGTTCTTGACCTCCTCGTTGTTCTCCATCAGCACCTTGGCCTTGTCGCTCGGCATATATACTATCTTCTCGGCTTCCGGGACAGGCGCGACCGTCACGGACAGCAGAATGGCGTCCGAACCGGCAATCTTCCGGAAGTTCCCCTCAAGCTCGTGGAGCAGCTTCGCCTCCACCCATTCCTTCTGCGCGTCGTTCACGACCTGGAACCTTACGGTCTTCTTGCCGCCGGCGCTTTCAAACTCAAGCTTCGAGTTCGTGAGCATGGTGTAGAGACGCGGCTTGCTGCTGTAGAGCGCGGCAAGTTCAGGCCAGTGTGCCTTCAGGGCCTCGTCCGACGGCAGTTCGGCCTGCACGATTTCCACCCTTGTCTCCTCTGCCTTCTCGGCGTTCTCCACCAGAGCCTTCATTGACATTCCGCCGCCGGTCCTTCCGGCACGTCTTGCCCGTGGTGCTGCAGGCGTCTCCTCAGAGGCCGCGACAGGCTGCTCAGCCGGCTTTTCTGCGACAGGCTGCTCCGCCGGCTTGGCCGGAGCCTCGGCCGGCTTCGCTTCCGGTGCGGCAGTCTGCACTACCGTCTGCGCCGGCGTCTGCACCGTTGCCTGAGGCCCTCCGGCTGCCGGCCTGTTCATTATGAAGCACAGCCTCATCAGCGCGAACTCAACGTGCAGCCGCGGATTGGTCGCCGCCTTGTAGGCCGACTCGCAGGCTGTCGTGATTCCGAGCGCCTCATAGAGAAACGCCGTCGAGCACTTTCCGGCCTGCTCCCGGTAACGGTTCTTCAGCGAATCCGACATCTCCATCAGCGAGTCAATCCCGCCCGATTTCGCCACAAGCAAATCCCTCAGGTGCGAACTCAGCGCCCCGACGAAGTGCAGCGCGTTGAAGCCCTTCGCGAGAATCTCGTCGAATGTCTTCAGGCAGAAGGCATAGTCGCCCGAGAGGAAATGCTCCACGAGCGAAAAGCTGTACTCATAGTCCAGAACATTCAGGTTCCTGATGACGTCGGCATATTTCACGTCAGTCCCGCAGAACGCGACCGTCTGGTCGAAGATTGTCAGCGCGTCCCTCATCGCCCCGTCGGCCTTCTGCGCGATGACATGAAGGGAGTCATTGTCGATGGTTATGCCCTCCTTCGCCGCCACCATGCTCAAGTTCTTCACGATGTCCGCCACCGAAATCCTGTTGAAGTCGTAGGTCTGGCACCTGGATAGGATGGTCGGGAGAATCTTGTGCTTCTCTGTGGTGGCGAGAATGAAAATCGCGTGTGCAGGCGGCTCCTCAAGGGTTTTCAGGAAAGCGTTGAACGCCTGCTGCGACAGCATATGGACCTCGTCGATGATATAGACGCTGTATTTTCCGACCTGCGGCGGCACCCTCACCTGCTCCATCAGGTTCTTTATGTCCTCCACTCCGTTGTTGGATGCGGCGTCAAGCTCGTGAATGCAGTAGGAACGTCCCTCGGCGAAAGAACGGCAGGACTCGCACATCCCGCAGGGCTCCATGTCCGGCGAAGGGTTCGCGCAGTTTATCATCTTCGCGAAGATTCGTGCCGTAGTGGTCTTCCCGACGCCCCTCGGCCCGCAGAAAAGGTAGGCATGGGCGAGCTGGCCGCGCAGAATCGAATTCTTGAGCGTCCTCGCGATGTTGTCCTGCCCTATGAGCGTCCCGAAATTTTCCGGCCGGTACTTCCGCGCCGAAACGATATACTGTTTGTCCTGTTGTTCCATCATTCTCGGTTTTTTCAAAGAAATTCTTCCCGAATTTCCAACCTACAAACTTACATAAAAATCGTGAGAATTTTACGTCCGTTGCATAAAAATCAAGACC
>CAVBPI010000425.1:0-2129 GCA_963596955.1 bacterium
TTTATTGCGCCAGACACAGCTGGGCTTCTGCGGCGCGAGAAAAGGGAGTGCCTCTGCGTGTAATAAGCGAGGGCATGGGACACGATTCTGAGATTACCACCCAGATTTATCTCGCTTCTCTTGACACATCGGCTGTTGACCAGGCTAATAGCCTTATCCTTAAATCTTTATAGTCTGATTTGTGTGCGAGTCAATCACAGGGCGTATTTGAAAACTCTTTCTTCGCAAGAGAGAGCATCGACACCGCAAAATTAATAGTTTTCTCACAACATAGCAAGTTTTTCCAAGGAAATATTCCGGCGATTTTGGGCGGCTCACTTTATCCGTTTTGAAGCAGTTGTTTCAAAAACTCTGGTCAGCTGTGGAAATTTCAGCCTGATTATCTGCTGTATATGAAACGATGCTCTCTCTTGCGAAGAGAGTTGAGGCACATATATTGGAATATAGGGAAACTGTAATGAAAACTAAGTGATGAAACTTAGCCAAATATATCAAATCCTCTTTGAAGGAAGTCCTCTTTCGCTCTGTGAAAACGAGTTGCGCAGAGTCGGGGAATGTTATGACTTCTTGAAGCATTTCGCTAAGGAAAAAGTCGTCTATGGCATAAATACCGGCTTCGGGCCAATGGCTCAATGGCGTGTGGAGGACGCTCATTTGAGAGAGTTGCAATATAACATTATCCGAAGCCATGCAACGGGAAGCGGAAAGCCGCTGACTGACATCGAAGTTAAATCTGCGATGCTCGCCCGTATAGGCACATTCCTTCAGGCTCGCTCGGGCATTCATCCGTCGGTAATCGCTCTCCTTCAGGAGTTCGTCAATCGCGGAATCTATCCTTTCATCCCTCAGCACGGAAGCGTAGGGGCAAGCGGAGACCTTGTGCAGCTGGCTCACATGGCGCTTTGTCTTATCGGCGAGGGTAAAGTCCATTATAAAGGTGAATGGCGTCTGACCACTGATGTTATGAAAGCAGAAGGGCTGAAGCCGATGGCGATTTTCGTGCGCGAAGGCTTGTCTGTTGTTAACGGGACTTCCGTGATGACAGGCATCTCAGCGGTTAATCAATATTATGCGGAGAATCTGCTGCGTTACGCAGTCATTGCCGGCGCGTGGATTAATGAGATAGCCGATTCATTCGACGACTATATGTCTGCGGAGGAAAACGAGTGCCGTCGTCAGCCCGGGCAGCAGGTGATCGCCCGTTGGCTTAGGGAGGTCAGCAGAGGCAGCGGACGTCTGCAAAAGCGTGAGCATGAGCTTTATGACCCGGCCAAGAACCGAAGCTCTTATTTCGAGCACAAGGTGCAGGCGTACTATTCGCTCCGTTGCATACCGCAGATTTACGGCCCTATTTATGACACTCTGAAAAATGCTTCGCAGGTCATTGAGAATGAGGTCAATTCTGCTTGTGACAACCCTATAATCGATTACGAGGCAAAGAATATAGTCCATGGCGGCAACTTCCATGGAGACTACATATCCCTGGAGGCTGACAAGGTGAAGATCGCGATGGTGCGTTTGGCAATGACAGCCGAGCGTCAGCTCAACTATCTGTTTCATGACCGCATAAACGGGATTCTCCCCCCGTTTCTCAATCTCGGCACTCTCGGTCTCAATTACGGGATGCAGGCCTGCCAGTTTACAGCCACTTCCACCACTGCGGAGTGTCAAACCTTGGCGATGCCTAACTATGTCCACAGCATCCCCAACAACAATGACAACCAGGACATCGTCAGCATGGGCACGAACAGCGCTCTCCTGTGCAAACGGGTCATTGACAATGCCTATCAGGTGATGTCAATACTCTACATCGCGCTCGCACAAGCGACAGACTGCCTTGGCATCGCCGGTCGGTTGTCCCCGCGAACACGTGAGCAGTATGATTCTGTCCGGGGAATTTGTCCTGAATTCATCGAGGACACGCCCTTTTATGAAGAGCTGCGCGAGACCGAGAATTATTTGCGTGAGAACATAATTAAATATCTTGACTCATGAACTACGCATTGGTGACGGGCGGCTCACGCGGTATCGGAGCTGCAATATCAAAAAAACTCGCATCGGCCGAACTCGGCGTACTCATCAACTACAGGTCTAACGAAAAGGCCGCTCAAAGAGTTGCCGAGGAGATT
>CAVBPI010000426.1:0-2126 GCA_963596955.1 bacterium
GTACATGACCGATGAGAAAAGGAATATAGACCGAAAAGAATGAAAAAGATGATGCAGGTTATTTTTTGAAGGTTTCATAATTAAAATTTACGGAATATGTTGTCAGCAGGAACAATCGTTCTCATTGTAATCGCGGCAATCGTCGTGGTTTACATCCTCCGGGGTATAAAGATTATCCCGCAGTCGGAAACCCGTGTCGTCGAGAGGCTCGGAAAGTTTGACAGGGTGCTCAGCCCGGGAATCCAGATTATCTGGCCTATCATCGACAAGGCCAAGGTGGTGACTTCAAGGAAGATAGTGACTTCGGCGTTCGGGGGAGAGCCAATCGTGAAGATGACCAACTCGTCCGTCATTGACCTCCGCGAGCAGGTCTATGACTTCCCTAAGCAGACGGTGATTACGAAGGACAACGTCAGCACGCAGATTAACGCGCTGCTCTACTTCCAGATTGTCGATGCGAAGAAGTCCGTCTATGAGATTGACAACCTTCCCAACGCGATTGAGAAGCTTACCCAGACGACCCTGCGTAATGTCATCGGTGAACTTGAGCTTGACGAGACGCTCACGTCCCGTGACACCATCAACTCGAAGCTTCGCGCCGTGCTTGACGACGCCACGAACAAGTGGGGAGTGAAGGTGAACCGTGTCGAGCTTCAGGACATCACTCCTCCGGACAGCGTGCGCGAGTCCATGGAGATGCAGATGCAGGCCGAGCGTATGAGACGTGCCGAGATTCTCCGCGCCGAGGGTGAGAAGAAGTCCGCCATTCTCAAGTCCGAGGGTGAAAAGGCTTCGGAAATCAACAATGCCGAGGCCGAGAAGACCGCGCAGATTCTCCGGGCCGAAGGCGAGGCGAAGGCAAAGGTGCTTCAGGCCGAGGCCGAGGCCAATGCAATCAGGCTCGTTGCCGAGGCGGTCGCTTCCGCAAAGACCGACCCCGCCGCCTATATGCTGGCCGTGAAGTACATCGACACCCTCAAGGAGATGGTCAGCGGGAAGGACAACAAGACTGTCTATCTGCCTTATGAGGCTTCCAATATGCTGTCCTCTTTGGGCAGCATAAAAGATATTTTCAGTAAATGAAAAATCTGAACAGAAGGCGGATTGCTGCGTTACGCTCCTTGATGAAATCCTCACAACCATCAGGTTGCTGCGGTTTCATCTTCGTCGCAAGCCTTGCACTCCATCCTCCTGTTCAAATTTTTCTCTTAGCTGTTTGACTTAGTAATTTATCTTACAGAGAAATAAGGCGGTGCCGGGGACAGACTCTCCGGCATCGCTGCGTTTTCCGGAGGCGATGAGGGCGGCGACCGACTCGGCGCTGCGGCGGCCGCGTCCCACATCCACGAGCGTGCCTACCACGGCGCGGACCATGTTGCGGAGGAAGCGGTTCGCCTCAATCGTGAACACGAGGTAGTTCCCGTCGTCGGGGAAGCCGAGCTGCGCGATGTGGGCGGGGGTGTAGCGCGACCATTCCGCCCGGAACACGTTGCAGATACTCGTCGTGTTGCCTCCTCCGACCTTCTCGAAGCAGCTGAAGTCGTGTTCCCCGATGAGCTGCCTCGCTGCCTCGTTCATCCTGTCGATGTCGAGCGGCCAGGGGCACCTCCACGAGAAGGCCTCGGCGAACGGGTCCTTCGCGCCGTGCAGGAAATAGCGGTACTGCCGCGACTTCGCTGAAAATCTTGAGTTGAAGGGATATTCGCCGGTTCCGGTGAACGCTCCCGCACCCTCTTCGGCGATGTCGTGGACGACGATTTCCTTCCTCACGATGGCATTTATTTTGTATAAGAAATCTTGCTTTGTCAGACGGAGCGGTTCCGGGGTTTCAAAGTCGCAGACATAGTTCACGGCGTTCACTCCGGCATCGGTTCTTCCAGCGCCGGTCGTCTGTACCGCTGTCCCGAAGAGTATTCCGAGCGCCCTGTCAAGTTCGCCCTGAACCGTCACCGCGTTGCTCTGAACCTGCCAGCCGCTGAGCCCCGCTCCCCTGTATGATAAAGTAAGTATATAGTGCATATTTGTAATTTTATACAAAGGTAAGTTAAAATATTTTTAATCAGATTTTTGTGGATAGATTCGTTTTTGAAGAGGGAGCATACCGGGCGTATGTGACCGATGAGAAA
>CAVBPI010000427.1:0-2120 GCA_963596955.1 bacterium
GCCCAGACAGCGCCCTGCGCATCGGTGTTTTCAATAATTACTCTCATATTCTCAAAAATTTTATTATATATTTTTCTATGTTTGAAGATTTCTCGACTTCACTTCGTTTCGCTCGAAATGACAATGATTCACTTCAGTAAACCGCCGGGAGTTTTGGCCGCATAAGGAGATGGAGTGCAAGGCGCACGAAAATTTTGAACCGGAGCAACCTCCCGGTTGTGAGGATTCAAAATATTTCGGGCAACGCAGCAATCCGCTCCTTTGGTGGTCAAAACAGTTTAACAAATACTTCTATTGCTTGGTATTCCGCCATTCCCATTTCATCGTACAGCCTTGCGGTATTCTGCGTCCGCTCCTCGGCCCGCTGCCAGAACTCGCGGCTGTCCTCGCCCGGGAACGGAACTATGTCCTTCTGGCTGAGGTGTCTGTAAATCGCGTGCCTCTTCATTATGAGCTCGTCCGGGCTCAGCGGAACAGCCATATCGACGCGGCCGAGCTCCCACTCCATCCATGCGCCCCTGTAGAGCCATACATGACAATGAGCGAGCCACTCCTCGCCCTCGCACTGGCGCAGCGCCTCAAGCACCGCCTCCGTGCACACCCTGTGGGTTCCGTGCGGGTCAGCGAGGTCGCCGGCCACATAAATCTGGTCAGGCTTTATCTTGTGGAGCAGGCTGAGGATGATGTCGATGTCCTTCTGCGTCCTCTCTCCCTTCTTGATTCCGCCCGTCTCATAGAACGGGAGGTTGAGGAAGTGCGCGTTGGTGTCGGCGTTCAGACCGAAAGAGCGGACGGCGGCGCGTGCCTCGGAACGGCGGATTGCCGCCTTGATGTTCAGCAGCTCGCGCGGTTCAGGCTCGCCGGGGCGCTTCGTGGCTATGATTGCCTTCACCTTCTCGAAGTCGTCGCCGTATCCCAGTTCGTGAATCGCGTCCATGTGCTGAAGAACCACGTCGTCGTGAACAGCTACGTTGCCGGAAGTCTCGTAGGCCACGTGCACGTCATGTCCCTGCTGCACGAGGCGGATGAATGTTCCTCCCATCGAAATCACGTCGTCGTCAGGGTGCGGCGAGAAGATGATGACCTTCTTCGGGAACGGCCTGGACGGAACCGGCCTTGTGCTGTCGTCCGCGTTCGGCTTTCCGCCCGGCCATCCGGTAATCGTGTGCTGGAGGTCGTTGAACACGTCTATGTTAATCTTGTCGAACGGACCTTTGAGTTCGAGGAGCTCGCCGAGGGAATTGTCGAGATAGTCCTTGTGCGTGAGCTTGAGGATAGGCTTGTGAACCTGCCCGCAGAGCCATACGACCGCTTTCCTGATGAACTTCGGAGTCCAGTCGCACGGACCGATGAGCCACGGCGCGACGAAGCGCGTGAGGTTCGCCGATGAGTTCTCGTCCGTGTAGAACGTCACATTGTCATGCTGCTGGAGAAGGGAAGCCGGATATTCTGTCGTCATCTCTCCCTCGACCACCTTCTGAACGGCCGTGGCCTTGTCCTCTCCCCATGCCATGAGGACTATCTTCTTCGCGGAGAGCATCGTGCTGATGCCCATCGTGATGGCTGTCTTAGGGGTGAGATCGACATTGCCCTTGAAGTTCTTCGCCTGGCGGTTGCGTGACCTGTAGCCGAGAATCACGACCCTCGTGCGGCTCTTGTCGGATGAGCCGGCCTCGTTGAACCCGATCTGCCCGAGCTCCCCTATCCCCATCACGAGAAGGTCAAGGTTCCTCGCAAGCCTGTCATATTCCGCGCAGTACGCGCTGACTTCCGACCTGTTCGCCGTGCCGTCCGGGAAATGGACGTTCTTTTCCTGAAAATCCACAAGGTTGATGAGTTCCTCGTGGAGGCAGGCGTTGCGGCTGGTCTTTTCGATTCCGTTGCACGGATAGTACTCGTCGATGCTGAAGAGTTCCACGTCCTTGAAGGAAACGAGCCCCTTGGCATATTTGTCTGCAAGAATCCGGTAGAGGTTCCTCGGGGAAGAACCGGTGCTGAGTCCGAGCCTGAGCTTTCCGCCGTTGGCCTTTATCGCATCGACAATGAGTTCTGCTATCGCATTGCTCGCGTCGGCCGGTTCGGAGAAGATCTCCGTCGGAATCTTTTCATAACTGTGAAGA
>CAVBPI010000428.1:0-2115 GCA_963596955.1 bacterium
AGGAAACGATAGAATTCATGCTCATCAGTAAAGACCAATTGGCAATTCTTGCCGAAAGATTTGTTACACATAAATTTAGGCTTCTAGAAGTTAGTATGTAAATTCACAAAATATGAGATAAATGTCTCAATATGCATTAGATGTAGATACCATCACAGCAACGAGGCTTAACAATGCTTGATGCTACCAAGGGATTGTGTCGCTGGTGGAAAAGTATTCATTCGTCATTCCGCCCGACGGCTTGGTCGCGGTGCCGGCGATGTCCGCAAGTCCCGGCCAGTCGCTGATGCTGTAGCTGCCCTTGACCCCGGCGGGCGCCAGAGGGAAGAAGCTGAACTCGCCGCCGATTTTCTCCTCGATGTCGGAGACGGAGAAGATGTAGTCCTCAAGTGGCGGGAGGGTCGAAAGCGTCGTCTTGTTGAAACGCTGCGGGAACCAGAAGCCGATGGCCATGACCTCGTCGGCGGAGCATTCGTGTATCGGCTTGCCTGTTCTGCCGTACTTTGTCCGGAGGGCGACAAGGTAGCGGGCGGTCGGCATCACGCATTGCTTTGAGCCGTCATATTTGGTGCTGCCGCTCACATTGTCATAGACCTTCCAGTTCTCATGCTCATAGGCACACCCGATTACAACATAAAGGGTGTCCGAGCATACCCATTTGTCCTGACGGTGACGTTCGACAAGTCCCCAGTGCGTCGCGTCATAATTCTTGCCGCCAGTGTCGTTCAGATAGAGTTCCGGAGCGATGTTGGTCGGATAGAAAGTCTGCACATTCAGGTCAAGCAACACCTTTGAATTTCCCGCACCTCGGTCGGCAGAGCCGAGAAGATGGCCTCTCGTCGTAAAAGTGCCGTCAGACACGCCGCTCCAATAGCGGTAAGTGTTGTTCGGCCAACTGTCCCAGTCATCTGCATAAATTATGGACTGTTCCCCGGTCTTGAATGCCGGGTCCGGTCTCCACGGGTCGGCGCCGTCAGGCCTCACTTTGTGCCCCTCATCATATATTTCATGACAAGGGAAAGCCACCCACATCGGGTTGTGGCGGCGGATGTCATAGCAGGCTTCGTAGTTGCGTACTTCCCGTTTCGTCCGGTAGGTCGTCCCGCGATGATCGACATATTTATAGTCGGCGTTTGCCTTGAGCGTCTGAGGCCTTTCGATGTAGTCTTTCGGTTCGCGGTGGATGAAGCCGAAGCCGTGTTCAGGAGTTTCCGTCGTGGTCACGAGCCGGAGGTCGTCGGAGCGTCCCTGCGCGACAAGGCTCCTTATCTGGATGGATATGTGCTTCGTCTCGGCAGAGGTTATCTCGAACACGGCGGTCGCATAGCTCCATTTCGCATACCGTGTCACTTCAACCGGTAGTTCCCTGTATTCCGCGGACACGGATTCCTCGTCAGCGATGCCGATGCTGAATGTCTCCCCCGAAATGACGGTGTTGCCATTTTCAGGATTGTGAAGGCCGACGCTGAGCTTATATGTACGAACATCTGACGGAAGGGATATGTTCCTTACCTGGATGTAGGCCTGGCCGCCGTCCTTGCTGTAATAGACCCCGTTCATGCCTGAAGCCCCGGGATAGTTCCTTGATTCGAAATCGCTGCGGACGGAAGTGTAGAAGCCGTCGTATGCCACGTCTGATGTTCCCGTGCCCTCCATGTCGCGGCAGGCAGTCCAGGTGTTGAACCAGTTGCTGTTTGAGGCGGATTTCTCCTTGTCGAGGTTGTCATAATATATCACCGTTTCCTCAGGCTCCGGGCCTGGTCCAGGAGGAGTCGGTGGTTTCGGCCCAGGTTCGGGTTCTTCAGTGCCGGTGCCGGGCTGCACCTGTGGCTCGCAGGACGGGAGCCCGGCAAGCAGCGCCGCGGCGACCATTAGGAACAGAGTTCCGGAAGCAAGGTTTTTCGTTATCTTCATCTGCAATTGAATGTTTCGCGTTAATACATACAATTTGCAAACTTACACAAAATCTTTGGAATAACCGATAAAAAAGGTTGAAATGTCACTGTGGTAGAGCTCTACCAAACCGCGATATTTGGCACTTTTATGTGTTATATCACGGATATTTTGTACTTTTGCATTCGGATTGAGGCAACTCTTTCCTAGACATATTAGAAA
>CAVBPI010000429.1:0-2100 GCA_963596955.1 bacterium
GTCAATGTCTGTTCTGAGTCCATAGAAACACCAGCCTTTATTCCAATTCGGGAACATTGACGCGCATTTGTGCTGCCCCGTCGCATTTCCTTCAGTCGTTCCTTTGAACGCCGGCATGATTCCCATTGCCGAGTTGATGAAATCTGCTTCCATTGAACAGTCGTCGAAGCCTTGGAAAAGGATTTCGTTTGCTTCTGCAATATGTTCTTCGGATGTTTGGAGTTCTACAAGTTCCGAATATTCAGACGCACCATTTTTCGATGAAGCCGTCATTTCGTATTTGCTGCTTGTGTATGACTGATATGTGTAAGGTTCGGCAGATTTGATTCTGAACCAGTATTTTGTGTTTGCATCAAGCGCACCGAAGGCAAGCCTGATTTCAGGAGTGGCCTTCTTCTCGTTTATAACAAGAGACTGGAGGAAAGGATGTCCCATCGAAATCTTTTCCGCATCGAGGACATAAGTAGAATAGACCGGATTCTCAAGGTCTCCATCTTTATACAATTCAACGAAGAGGCATGGCGATGTCGTCTTTCCGCTCGGATTGTATGTAAGCGCACCGGCGCAGTTCTCGATGCCGACGGCTACGGATGTCGGGCTTACATTCTTCGTAAGTTGCTCAATCTTGCCGGTTTTGATGCTAATAGCCTCAGACTCCTTTTCCTCCGCACCATAGACGGCTGCGACCTTCACGCTGTAGGCCGTGCCGTTTGCAAGTCCGGTGATGTGCGCCGTCGTGGTGCCGTTCTCGGCGGTTGCCGCAAGTTCGTTGTCCACATAGACCTTGTAGGAATCGACCTTGCTCGCGTGCGTCCATGAGATGTGGGCGTCGGACCAGAATACCTTGTCGGCGGTGACTGCGGTCGGAGCCTCTTTCCAGTTAATAGTGGCATTGCTGAAGTCGTATGCAAGCGGAGTGTTGCGCTCGAATGCGGCTTCAGTCTTGCCCATGGCTACCGTCGAGACTGTGCCGTCAGTCTTGGTGAAAGTCAGCTGCCACTTGGCAGCCTTGCCGGGGAGGACAGGGATGAGGTAGTTTCCGTCAAGCGCTTCGGAGCTTTCGAGCGTAACTGCGGTTGCAGCGCCGGAAGCGACTGAAACGACCTCCGGAACGCCGCCGGCATTTATTTTCACTGTCGCAACTCCGGCGAGCGCAACATCATTGTTCTCAGAAGAAAGAACAACCTTGTTCACGCCTTGTTCCGCCTTGAATGTGAGCTTGAGATAGGAGCAGACGTTCTTGAAATTGAGGTTCGTGTTCTCCTGTAGTTCAGCAGCGTAGGCCACTGCCACATTCGAGCCGTCTGCGAAACCGGTCGCGGAAACGGAATGCGTGGCGGGAACAGTGACGGTGACGCCATCCTCGGAAACTGCATTGTCCTCTGAATAAGGATATATTGCCCAGACGGCGCCGGCATCGCTCATCACGGACTCGTCCGAAGGAGTCAGCGCGGTCGTCTCGCCATCGGACTCGGCCGTGTAGAGCAGGTTCTTCTCTCGCGTAAGCAGGCTAATATTGTCGCCGGCTTTCCAGACGACTGTCTTGCTGTCCGTGCCGAGGATCGTCTTTGTGCAGGCTTCCGACGCTGCGGAGAACTGTACTTCAACAGACCCTGCTGCCGGAGTTTCAACAAGTTCATTCTTGGCGCAGGAAACTGCGCAGGCAGCAAAGGCCGCCATATAAACAAATGTCTTTTTCATGGTCGCAATGGATTAAAATTCAAAGTCATACTGTTTTGCATCGTTGATGCTTTCATTGTTGCCGCCGATTGCGGAATTGCAGTAGCCGGCTTCCGGAGATATGGCCTCCACAAGGAGTGCGGGAGTCTTGTAGTTTGTACCCCCCCCCACGAAATTTGTAAAAATCTTATTCATAATGGTTTATAATAATTTTGAGTTTCTTTTTGGGCTATAGTTTGCTGGACGACGCCCTCACATGAAGCTCGGCATCGAGTGTGAGGTTTGCCGGGAGCGAGCGGCACTGCGTCTGAATCTGCTCAATCATGATTTTCGCGGCCTCCACTCCCATCCTGTAGCGCGGCTGGGCGACCGTCGTAAGCGGCGGTTCCACCACGGTTGACATATCCGTCTCTGAAAAGC
>CAVBPI010000430.1:0-2096 GCA_963596955.1 bacterium
AGATTTCGAGCTTTTCGGCGAGTTCGTTCATGGACGGAAGTACATCCCCCTCCTTCAGCGTCCCCGTCTCAATCATGGAATCTATCGTGCTGACAATCTGTCGATATACGGGAATCAGCGAATTTTTGTCGATGCGTATGGTGCCTTTCATAGTGGATATGTGATATGCTTAACTTTGCTCTGCTGTGGTGTGCGAAGCGTCTGCAAAATTACAAAATTTTATGTGAATTGCGGTGTTATGAAAAATCCATCCGAACCGTTTGAAAGATTCGGATGGATAATGCAATGAATATTTTCCTCTATTTCAATGTCTGATTGTCAGCGAGTTTATTTCCTCCTCCGTCTGTCACGTCAGCTGTGTTGGTCGCGAAGCATATTCTGTATGGCGCGTTTTCATCACCTTCCACAATGTTATTTCCCGTGAAATCACAGTCCGTGAATGTCACTTTTCCCTTCGTATAGACTCTAATCAATCCTTTACCTGTGACCGTATTGTTTGAAAATACGCATCTTTCAAAAGCGGCGTTTGCAGCGGTGCTTGATGTCGAACCGACGCGAATTATACCATTTCCTACCTTATAATTGCTGTTGAACCGGCAGTTTACGCAATAGACATTTTTTGATGCGCCAATCAGCAGACAAGTGCCTGCGTACAAATCAAATTCGCTGTCTTTAACCCATTGATATGTGTCGTTGAATCCGACACCGTCGAAAAGTGTTTCCGTTCCTGTCGCTGATGTGTTGTAAACGAAGATGCGGGCATTGTCTGTTTCTCCGCTTCTGTCCTTTCCGACGAAGGCTGTCGCGTGCCTATTGATGTCACGGTCTGTTATGACTACCCCGGTCAGATTTGTCGGATAGCCTCCGAATATCTTGAATTTGGTGTTGTCCTTTAATGTTATGATGCCGGCTGACGGCTTTATGTTTCCTTCGCTGATGAATATTACATGGTCAGTCAGCGCTGCCCCCTGAAGTTTGCTGAGCAGTGTCTTGAACGACCATGCATTCTCCCATGACAATCCCTGGCCGTCGCCCGCCCCGTCCAGAGTGACGAAGCGCTTGTTCGCGAACGGTGTGCTGCGGAGTTCTCCGAGGTCCCTGATGGTCTTTCTCGGGGCGTCGAGCACGTTGCTGGAGATGTTCTCGGCGAGGAGCGTGTTGTCGGCGGAGTAAATCTGCATCGAAAGGCCGGTTGTCTTTGCCGGGAGTATCGCGGCGTAGTAGCTGCCCGGGCCGCTCACGGAAACCTCGACGTTGGGCTGATAGTCGGGAACATCGGTCGCGAGCGTGTATTGTGTCGCAAGAATGTCCTTGGATATGTTTGCCTTGCCGTTGAGCGGGGCTCCGTTGCCGCCGATGAATACTGTTGCGGCATCCGCGTTCGCCTCTGCCACGGTGAACTTTAGCAGCGCGCAGACATTCTTCAGGGCGATAGTCATCCCTTCATTGCCGTTGTTGTCCTCTCCGATTTCCCCGGCCTCAATCGAGGCGTGCTCGAACTTGCCGTCCTGCTTCCGCGGGACCGTGACGGAAAATGCCCCGTATGTCAGCGCAGCCTCGATGTCGGACGGATAGACCGCCCATTTGAGAGCCTTTCCGGCCGGGACGGTCGCCTTGAATGTCGCCGTCTTTCCGCCATCCTTGAGGTCTGCCTCCGTGAGTGCTTCAGTGGTGAAGTCCGAGCCGTCCTCACAGACGAGCTTCAGCTTGTCTCCGACGGCCCAGCTGACGCTTCCGGTCGTCTCGTCAAGAGTTGTCTTGGTCGAAACGGTCGAAACTGCGGCGGTCGCGCCGTTTTCCTGAACCGCTGCGCCCGCCTCCGTCATCTCCGGGTGCGTGGCCGTGAGCGTTATCGTCGTGTATTCAGGCACGGCGTCATCCGGTGAGGCCGGCGTCTCCGTGATTTCCTTCGCGCAGGAAACGAGCGCGAGCCCTGCGGCAAAAAATAAGCTGAGCTGCGAAATGCGGGTCTTTTTCATCATATTGTTCATTGTCAGGTTCATTTTTTTACGATTTTTGATAGGCATCATTGCGATTTCTTCTTCGCTGATTACCATGTGAATGTCTCTCCGTCGATTGTGTAGCTGTCGTTGGCG
>CAVBPI010000431.1:0-2095 GCA_963596955.1 bacterium
CTTTCTACTGCCTCACCATTGCGGCATGAAAAAGAACGAGGCAAATTGCCGGATGAAGGAGAATCGGACAGGTACTTTTCAGGAGAGCTAACATCCGTGAACTATATAATCAGCCGACTCCCTATTAATGTTTCATAGGCTTGGATTGTCGAGCAACTACCTTATTATGACAAAATCTCCGAACAGCAAGCCCATAATACAAAAGATTTGTTACCGACACCGCAGCACAACCTCGAACGCTTCGGCGTAGGCGAGCCCCCACTGGCTTCCACGGCAGGCGGCGAGACCGGTGATATACTCAGTGGAACGCGGATGAGGATAGGGACGCATGACCCCACGGTACATCGACAAGGCCTTGAGTTTCGCGGCTATGCCGTCCTCCCCTATCTCGACATAGCAGTTCGGGCGAAATGTCGTCATCGCGCTATTGATTGCCCATTCGGAGCATGAAGGAACCTCCATATACCACACCTCGGATATGCGCTTGACCTCCGGGCGGCGTTGGAAAAGACGCACTGCCTCCTGACAGGCCATCGAAGTCTGCAGGTGGTCATTGTTCGTATCTGAAGGGTGGTGCGTAATAACGACATCCGGCTCACTCTCACGAATGGCATTCTCGATGAACTGCACCAGCTTCAGATGCGGAACAGTATTCATTTCAATGTTCGGAAAATCCGCCTCGAATTTCCGCGCCACGCCAAGATACGACACCGCAGCGTCCGCATCACCATCCAACTCAGAATCCGAGGGACGGAACGCGCGTGCCTTCGCCTCCGAGCACATAATGGCAACATCCACAGAATCACCGCCATGTGCCCACTTCCAAATCGAAGCCCCGGCACCCAGAACCTCATCGTCCGGGTGAGCCACTACCAGTAGATATTTCATACGAATTAAATTATTGAGCTAAAGAATCCCATTAGTTCTGCGTCTATACTCATTCAGAGCCCGCTCCAGCACAAATAACGCCCGACGCAGATCCTCCTTCTTCAAGACATAAGCAAGACGGACCTGATTTTTCCCGAGTTCCGGGTTTGAGTAAAAACCGGCAGCCGGAGCCATCATCACCGTTTCTCCATTGAAACATTCCGGCGTCTCGTCATCCTTATAAGCGAAGTCGTTCAAACACCAGGCACAAAACTTTTCAGCATCATCCACAGGCAGTCTTGCAACGGTATAAAATGCCCCCATCGGAACCGGAGTATAACATCCCGGAATACGGTTCCCCCCCCCATCTATCAAACACTTGCGGTGCTCCACATATTCATCATAAACTTCGCGGGAGTACTGTTCCGTGCCCTCAATCGAAGCCTCGGCAACAAGCTGTCCGAGAAGAGGCGGGCTGAGACGAGCCTGACAGAACTTCATCACCGTTTTGCGAACCTGTTCATTTTTTGTAATCAGGGCGCCTATACGGATTCCACATTCAGAATATCTCTTTGACACAGAATCGATAAGAATCACATTTTGTTCTATGCCCTCAAGATGCATGGCCGAGATGTACGGAGAGCCAGTATATATAAATTCACGATAAACTTCGTCCGAAAAAAGATACAGATTATGCTTCTTCACAATATCCCGTATCCGGTTCATTTCTTTCTGCGTGTAGAGGTATCCCGTCGGATTGTTCGGATTACAGATTAGAATAGCCCTCGTCCTGTCATTTATCAGTTCCTCGAACTTCTCTACCTTCGGAAGGCAGAAGCCCTCGTCAATGGTTGTCGTCACTGCGCGTATTACCGCACCGGCAGATATTGCGAAACTCATATAGTTGGCATAGGCCGGTTCAGGAACTATATATAATTTCATCTCCGGGGTTCAGGCAGCTCATGAACGCAAACAGCACTGCCTCAGAACCTCCAGCAGTGATGATAATCTCATCGCGTCCAGTTTAATCTGGTAGCGTTCATAATAGCCTACCAAAGCCTGCCGCAAAGAACGGTATCCCTGCGATGGACTGTATTCAAGCGTCGTCCGGTCAATATGCTTCAAAACCTCCAAGGCTTTCTGAGGCGTCGGCAAATCCGGCTGCCCGATATTGAGCCTATAGATTTTAATGCCGCGCCCCACAGCATCATAAGCCAAGGGAGCCAGC
>CAVBPI010000432.1:0-1103 GCA_963596955.1 bacterium
CGTCAAGCCTGTGGAAATGAAGACGGTAGGACTTGTAGCCTGTCTTCATCGTGAACACCGCAAAGACCGGGACGTCACGGCTCGCCGCCAGCGTGAACGGGCCCTTCGGGAACTTTGCCGGCGCACCGAGAAAGTCATGCACGAAGGCTTTGGACGAGCCGAACAGCCTGTCGCCGTGGACAGTCACTATCTCCCCGTCAGCCAAGGCGCTGTTCATCAAGTAGATGTGAGACAGGTCGGCCTTCACGGGAATCATCCTTATGTTGTTGCCCTCAAATGCCTTCGCCCTGTTCTCCGTCACGGTTTCCGTCTCCCCGTCAAACACCAGGGAATTTATCCGGCGTCCCCTGACCGACAGCGAATAGCCGGTAATCTCGAAATTTCCGACATGGGCGCACAGCAGGACTATCCCCTTCTCCCCGCCGCAGCATTCCTCGAATCCGTCGAACCCGTCAAAGCTGAAGCTGAACGTCTGCCCGGCATAGGAGGCGAAGCGGTCGAGAATCACCTGCCCGAAACGGTAGAAGTTCAGGAAGGTCATCCGCAGGGAGCGCATCGGGCCGTACCCCTGCCGCCGCTGGAAGTAGTGCAATATCGCACGTCTTCCGCGGCCGCTCAGCAGCACATACCACGGAATCACGCACGCCATCACGGCATAGAGCGAACGCAGGCTCAGATGCCGCAGCCAAACAATCAGGAAACGCTGCATCCACGGAGTCCCGCCGGTGTTCCCCTTCCATTTTTCATGTTTGAGTTCAGGCATATCGCAATCTTCCCGGAGTCACATTCCCCGTGCCCGTCAGGCGCGTTTCTCAATATAATCGCAGAAGTCCGCGAACGTCGCGATATCCCTGAAATCCTCAGGCTTCATCCTGAACCCGAATTTCTCCTCGACGAACACGACGACATCCACAACTTCCAGACTGTCAATCCCGAGTTCCTCCTTCAGCCTCGCCTCCGGCACAATCTTCCCCCCGTCAATCTCCAGCTCATCGACAAGGAACTCCCTGACCGCCCCCTCAATCTCATTTCTTTCCATATCATTCTTTAATTTACGGCCAAACGCAGCCAATTTTTCACGAATAGGTACAAAGTTAAGAAAC
>CAVBPI010000432.1:1113-2080 GCA_963596955.1 bacterium
AATAAGGTCGCTCACCTGCTTTTTTCCGTTCGCCACGGTAACAACCCCATACTTCATGAGGCTCCTGCAGGCCGTCTGAACAGAACTCGGGGAGCCTAATGAATACTTGGAGACAAAGCCTTCCGAAGTGACGTTCGCACCGCCAGTACCCTCTAGCGCGAGTGCCTGAAGAAGGGTCTTCTGCTTCTCCGAATACCGGGAGAACTGCTCGCTGTAGGAAAAATGCTGCTGCGCAATTATAGCAGAGTATATCGCCGGAAAATCATCTTCTCCGATTGCGTGGCCAGGTTCCGCCATAGCAAAGGCTTCATTCATGAGCAGCTGGATATACCATGTAACCCCGTCAAAATAGTCATAGCATCTGTAAATCAGCCCGTCCTCTATTTTCTTACCCTTTCCATACTCCGCGAACATTCGTTGAACGAAATCTCTATATACCTGACGATCAATGACATCAAGCGTCATCTGAACAGCACTGTTATAGAACGGTTTTGCCGGAGATGTAAACATATTAGTCATCGAATGCGTTATGCTCCCGGTGAATACGAAAATGATGTTCCTGCATTTCTGAACGACTGTCCTCAGATACGCCTCCATATTCTCTTCCTTAAAATCACGGATTTTCTGAAATTCGTCAATCGCAATCACGCAAGGTTTCTTTCCCGAGTCGAGAATCCGCATCAGCTCTTCGAGCGTCTTGTCGGGATAGCGGATGTCGCCGACAATCGGAGTAAAGGACACGCTGTCAGTCAATTGGCTGTATTCAATCTGCGGACGCAAGGATTTGAGTCCTTGAAGAAGCTTATCCTTAATTCCGAAATACTCGCTCTTGCTGAATATCTCATTCGCAAAAATGGTCACCATTTCCTTAAGGCTGTCAGCGGCGTAGATGTCCATCAAGAATGTGTTGAACGCATCGCCGATTTCCTTCTGCGCGAAACAATGCCGTATCAGCCCGGTCTTGCCG
>CAVBPI010000433.1:0-974 GCA_963596955.1 bacterium
CCTCCGGAGAGGGAGACTACTTTCGGTCCGTAGAAATATGTCTTGTCGTATGTCCCGAGCTTCACCGCCGTCTCCTTGTCCGTGCTGGAGGAAATGGTGCCGTTCATGTCCGAGACTATGTAGCTGAGCGTCACGAAGTCGCCCTTTTTCGCCTCGGTCTCTCCTGTTCCCACTTTCTCGGAGAGGAGATATACTCCGCGTCCGACAGTTTCCGGCCTTCCCGTTTCCGGGTTTCTAGTTATTTCCAGCCCGATGTCTGAATGGTCGGCCTTGAGCCAGGCATTCAGGTAGTTTATCTCGTCGTCATAAATCCCGCTTTCGACGGTCTTTGCGCAGCTTCCGCACAGAGCGGCGGCGATGATGACCGTCAGGATGATTGAAATCTTCTTCATGTTCCTTTCCTATACCTTAAATATATACTAATATTTCCCTAATCTTTTCGAATATGTCAGTTGTTCTCGATGCTTTCGACCCACACGTGATAGAGCAGCGCCGAGTTCGCAGGAATTGTGCCAATGGGCTTGGAGCCGAACCCGTGCTTCCCGGAGAAGATTATGTAGCATTCCTGCCCCTCCTTCACTCCGAAAAGCCCCTTGCGCAGGCCATCCACCAGGCTCTTGCTGTCCGCGAGACTTGCCTTGACCGGAGAAAAGTCCGCTCCGCCGAGCTCGTTCCAGCCGTTCTGCGCGGCGGTTTCCTCATGGTTGGTTGCGAACATATTGTTCTGGCTGAGGCTTCCGGTGAACGTGTAGGCGGCGTAGAAGAACGAGACCGTCCCCGAGGTCGAGAGGCTGTCCTCACCGACGCCCTCGTCAATGACGAGACGGCTGCACCCTTCATTGACATAGACCCTCAGTGCCTTTGAACTGCTTATCTGGCTCTGTATGAACGAGTCAATCTTCTTGTCCTGACTGTCGTAGGTCGTCTGCAGCTGCTGTTTCCCGCAGGCTGCCGCGACAATGACAGCCACAATG
>CAVBPI010000433.1:984-2061 GCA_963596955.1 bacterium
ACATCCCCCCCACATGACGGGCTACCGTCCGAAAAACTCCCTCGCGCATCTCTCGATGTAGGAGGGGGCCGCTTCAGGACCGGATATGTCCGACGGCACGGCGAGCCTTCCTCCCGCCGCGAGCTCGTGCCCGCCGCCGTTGAAATAGCGCTTCGCGAACATATTTGCCGATGTTCCCCTTTTTGAGCGCACCGAGACCCTGAGCCTGTCGTGGCTTTCCTCCTCCTTGATGAACACGCTCATCCGCACCTTCTCTATTCCGAGCGGAATGTTCACGAAGCCTTCGGACTCGCCCTCGCGTATGCCGTATTCATGGATTTCCGCAGCGGACATCACCGCGTAGGCCACTCCGTTGTCCATCACGCGCATCTTCTCGCTCAGGAAATATCCCATGAAGCGGAAGCGGTTCTCCCGGTACCTGTTGTAGAGGTTTCCCAGCAGCGCGTCCCTATCGACCCCGGCCGCAATCAGTTCCCCGGCCATCCTGAGCGTTGAAGGATAGGTCGAGTTCGCGAAGTTGTTGCTGTCGGTCGTCATCCCGAGCATCAGCGCCGTACCGGCCTCCTTCCCGAGCCTTTCAGCCTTCCCGTCTATGTCCGGCATCCCGAGGAGTATGTTGTAGAGCAGTTCGCAGGACGAGGAGACGTCACATTCTGAAAATATGAGGTCGTAAAAATCCTCATCCGGGGATATGTGGTGGTCGATGAGTATCCTGAATCCGCCGAACTGCCGCACAGCTCCTTCGAGCGCGTCGGTCCTCTGCGGGCTGTTGTAGTCTATGCTTATCAGGAGGTCGCATTCACGCAGTGCGGCTTCCGCCGTGTCCCTTTTGTCCGAGATGCGCCGCGTCAGACTGTCGTCAAGCGCGAAGCCGAGATTTTCCGGGCACGGGTCAGGAAGGATTATGCGCACGTCCTTCCCGCGCCCCATGAGATAGCGGGCGAGGGCCGTCGAGCTGCCGATGGCGTCCCCGTCTGGATGCGCGTGGGTTGAAACCGCCACTGCCGACGCTTCCGAGAGCCGCCTGTCCAGCTCCGCGAGCTTTTCTCCTGTAATCGTATTCATTGTCCTAATACA
>CAVBPI010000434.1:0-2057 GCA_963596955.1 bacterium
CTCTTGTCCGTGATTATGTCGAAAAGAGGGAAATGTTCGGAATCAGGCTTGGCTATAAGGAGATAGTGTCATTGGAATATTTGATGAATATGGTGTCTGACAGAAGGGCGATAGCGATGGCAAAAGCGCATTACGGTACCATGTTGGAGGACTGCGAGAATCAGACATTGTATGTCGGAGAGGGGTATGAAAAGGATGCCGATGTCTTCACCAAACTCGTCGGTGAACCTGCAACTCTGCTTTCCGATGGGGAGATGTTCAGGCTCTGCGATGATGACCATCTTCCTGTCCTTGCTAGAAACTGTCTGGAAGAGAATAACCGTAATCTCTGGTATGAGCAGGTGCTGCCGCGATTCAGTCGGTTGTATTTCTTTGTGGTTGACACTGCGGAGAAAGATGGGTGCACTGACATGAAAGATTTTATCAAGACCATTACTGAACATCCGGTTCAGATTGGGGCTAATGCCTCTGTGGGCTATGGATTCTGCAAGGTTAGTCAGGTTTTTGAAAACAATCAAAAATAGGTATTGCCATGATGGATGTAGATTGGATAAAGGAGGCCATTGATGTCCTGAAATATGTTGGAATTGTTCGGGAAAGGCGGGTTAACATAGAGACTGAAGGGGAGAACGTCGGGAAGAAAACTTATGTTTATCCTAAGGCATTCAAGGGATACATATCTTCATTGGGAGCGGCTATAGTCCAGTCGGGAATGGTTCCGGCTCTTTCAATTTATGAGAATGATGACAACGGACCGAAGGCTTCCAATGCTGAGAATAACAGGACTTATCTCATAAGGGCTGTGGTTATCCTGCTTGAACGCAAGGGCATGATTCCTTCGGAAGTCGCGGAACCATATGGGGATAAGAAGTGCATAAGACTTTCCGAATACTTGGTTTATTATTGTCCCCAAGGGCAACGGCAGCATCTGAACTCGTTGATACATCGCGCACTTGTTGCCATCAAGCTGGCTTTGAGAGCGTTTCAGCCTTGTGATGATGAGACGGTTCCGTCCGGCTGTGGATTGCTGACTGGGAGCAGTATCCGCTCGGACAATCCGAAGTCAAGCAATCTCGGCTGGCTCTTTTATAGAAATCTTTATTCCGGATTCGGCCATGTGCCGATTTCCGAGCGGGAAATGGCTCTCAGGATGCAGCAAATCTGCGACAGTCGAATAGATGATTATCTTCCGAAGAAAGATTTTCAGGAAAAGGATGCAAATCGGAATGGGAATATGTGCCCCTGTATGTCACTTTTTTCCGAAATGGAGAAAGAAGAAAATGTAGGGAGCTTTGAACTTGTTACAACTTATCCCGGCTTATTGACGGGTTCGGGACTGAGCCATGGGATTGATAGTACGGAGGACTCAAAAATCGGCTTCGTGTTCGACCACACTACGGGACTTCCTTACATCCCGGGTTCGTCCATTAAGGGTGCCATACGCAGTGTTTTCCCTGACAGCAAAAAAGACGAGGCCACAAACGCGACACTGAATAGTTACATAAAGGAACTGTGTGGTAAGTGTGGGGAAAATATAAATGTCGAGGAATTGGCTGATACGATTTTTGGCGGGAAGGACAATGCCGGCAAGGTGGTGTTCTTTGATGCCATGATTTCAGCGTCAAAGTCAAGGAATGGTGACAAGACATTTCTGGGGATAGATTACATCACGCCGCATCCTGACCCATTGAAAAATCCGTTGCCCATAATGTTTCTGAAAGTTAAGTCTGGCATTGTGTTCTCATTCCGTTTTCGGGTTGAGGATAAGACTCTTAATAAAGAACTGTTGACGAAACTCTTCCGCTCCATTATATGCGATATCGGACTCGGCGCGAAGACCAATGTCGGGTATGGTCACTTTTCGGAAGAGTACCAAAAGAACACTCAAGGTCAGGACAATAAAAATTGATGAGATGTCATCTCTTTTCGATAGGCTCTGCAACACCAAGACCCTTCTTCTCGCATGGAAAGCCGTCAGGAAGAAAGGGTCTGCCGGAGGCATTGATGGGGTTTCCATCGATGAATACGATGAGGAAAACGGAAAGCATATTAGGGAG
>CAVBPI010000435.1:0-2057 GCA_963596955.1 bacterium
GGATGTGGTCGATTGGGACACGGGAAAGTTTCTCGGACGGATTCCGCAGGCGCCCGTGACCTACCAGAGGGTCGGAAACATGAACGAGCACCAGCTGATTATTGCGGAGACGACCTACGGAGGACGGACGGAACTTTGGGACTCCACGGGCGTAATGGACTATGGCTCACTGATATACATCGCCCTCGAACGCGCCGCGACGGCACGGGAGGCGATTGACGTGATTGTGTCCCTCGCCAACGAATACGGCTATTACTCCGAAGGCGAGTCATTCTCGATTGCCGACGCCGACGAGGTGTGGGTGATGGACCTCATAGGAAAGGGGACGAAGATGGAGGGAGACAAGAATGTCCGCAAGGGCATCGTCTGGGTGGCACGCAGGGTTCCTGACGGCTACATCTGCGCGCACGCCAACCAGGCCCGCATCAGCACGTTCCCGCTTGACGACCCGGAGAACTGCCTCTACGCCCCGGACGTGATTTCGTTCGCCCGCGAGATGGGCTGGTTCGACGGCAAGGACAGCGAGTTCAGCTTCTGCGACACCTACGCGCCGCTCGACTTCAGCGGTATGAGGGCCTGCGAGTCGCGTGCATGGTCGGCGTTCAACATCCTCTGCAAGGGCAAGTTCACCTTTGAGGACGAGGACGGCAAGGAGGTGACCCGCGACGCTTCGGACTATCTCGACTACGCGATGGGCTACGACAAGACCAAGCGCTTCCCGCTGTTCGTGAAGCCTGCGGAGAAGGTCTCCGTGAAGGATGTGGCGGACGCGATGCGCGACCATTTTGAGGGCACGCCAATGGACATGACCCGGGACATCGGAGCCGGCGGAAACGCACTGCCTTACAGGTGGAGGCCGATGAGCTTCGAGGTTGACGGCAAGACCTACATAAACGAGAGGGCGATGGCCACTCAGCAGACCGGATTCTGGTTCGTTGGACAGAGCCGAGGATGGCTCCCCGATGTTGTGGGAGGCGTCATCTGGTTCGGCTGCGACGATGCCGCGACTTCCTGGCTCACCCCGATTTACACTAACACGCAGGAGATTCCGGAGTGCTTCCGCGAGGGCAACGGCGACATCCTGCACTACTCCGCGACTTCGGCCTTCTGGATGTGCAACCGCGTGGCGAACGCCTGCTACAAGGCCTACAACATAATGGCTCCGACGGTGCGTGAGGCCATAGACGAATGGGAGACGTCACAGATTGCGAAGCTCGCCGAGAATGACGCGAAGGCCATGGAAATATATAACCTCGAAATTCAGAAGAAACGCAAGATTATCAAGAGGAACGACCGGAAGCCGAAGGTCATCGACCCTATCCCGCAGACAAAGGAGTTCGTGACGGAGTATTCCGTGAACACGGCGCAGGAGATTTTCGGCAAGTGGGTCGCAATGGAGGAGTTTCTGCTGGTGAAATTCCTCGACGGCAACGTGAAGACCCAGAACCCCGACGGCAGCTGGGTAACGAACGGCTATTCAGACAAGATTCCCGGCCAAATCGAATGGCCCGGCTACACGGATGTCTGGAAGCGAACCGTAGCACGCGACCACGGCTCCGTAATTGAAGAGAAATAGATATGCGAAGGAATGCCACAAATGTATTGCTGCAAAAGGCAAAGAAACTGAAAAGCGACGAGTTTTACACACGGCTTCCAGACATAGAAAGAGAGCTGCAATACTACAAAGGCCATTTTAGGGACAAAGTCGTCTATTGTAATTGCGACGACCCTCAAACGAGCAATTTTGTCAAGTACTTTCTGCTGAATTTCAAAGAGCTGGGTCTAAAGAAACTAATTGCATCATGCTATAAGGAACAAGTGAACGATTTGTTCCATACAGAAACGGGATGCAGCGGATTTTTTTATGAATATACAGGAGAGGACGACCATAAGCCTGAATCATCCAACATTGTTTATTTCCGTGGCGACGGGGATTTCCGTAGTCAAGAGAGCATTCATTTGCTGCAACAATCCGACATCGTTGTAACTAATCCTCCGTTTTCTTTATTCAGAGAGTATGTGTCTCAATTGGTTAAATATGACAAGAAATTCTTGAT
>CAVBPI010000436.1:0-2054 GCA_963596955.1 bacterium
GTATCGTGAATTAGGCTATTCAGGAACGATGAAAAAGCTTTATAAGTGCAGACGATGTGACAGGTATGTCTGGTATGATTGGGAAGGCAAGAGATGGGCTGTAACTGATAAACACTGACAAATAAATCCCGGCTTTCCGAAAGAAATCTGACAGCTTCTGAAAGAACAAGAGCCGGTTTTTTATGTTTCAATATAACCAAAACCACTTAAAATCAAATCATTATGGAGTACAAAGTAGTTCCTTTCAACGCTAACATCAGGCAGGATGATTCAGCGGACAAGTCGGCGGCTCAGCTTCAGGCTCTCATCGAGCGCTATGTTGCCGAAGGGTATGAGTTCGTGAGCATGGGCAGCATCGAGACGAACGTGGCCGGCACTTCCGGCTGCCTCGGCATCGGCGCAAAGCCGGCATACAACACCTCCGTGGCTGTGGCCGTGTTTAGGAAATAGCCCATGCGTTATCTTCTTCTGCTCGCCATCCGGGCATATTGGCTCATTCCCACGCGCCTGCACGACAAATGCATATTCCGTGAGAGCTGTTCGCACTATGTCTATCGGGTGGCACGGCAGAGGGGATTCCTCGCCGGACTCTCCGCGCTGAGGAAGCGCAACGCTCTGTGCCGCCCCGGCTATGTGGTCTATCGCTTCGAGGGAAAGTTCTTCCTCAAGACCGCCGGCGGACAGGTCTTCAACGAGGACGACATCGCCCTCTCCCTCCTCCCGCCCCGGAACACGAACTTCCTCGACTTCGACGGTGATGCCTTGAGCGGCGGAACACTAAATCTGAAAACAAATCTGTAATATGTTAGAAAAATCGGAATCTTCACGGGTCGTGTCGCTGATGCTGACCTGGGCCTGCAATCTCAATTGCGTCTATTGCTTTGAGAACTACAAGACTAAGGGCAAGGAAATGTCTGTCGGGACGGCAAAGAAAGTTCTGACGCAGGAGTTTGAAAAATTCAGGAAAACCAATCCGGGGGAACGAATTAAGATTGAGTTCTTCGGAGGCGAGCCTTTGCTGAGGTTCGACCTGATCAGGGAAATAACCGAATGGATTGAGACCGACGACCCCGGCACGGACTATCTTCTTTCCGTGACTACCAACGGGACGCTGCTCGACGAAGAGATGAAGGCCTGGTTCGTTGCCCATAAGGACAAAATCCGAATCGTCATGTCGGTCGATGGGTCGGAGGATATGCAGGAGAACAACCGCGGAAAGCTTGCCGGGGAGGTACCGCTCGACTTTGTGCGGAGAGTCTGGCCGAGGCTGCACTTCAAATCTACGATTTCGCGGAGCAACTTGCCGGTTCTTGCGGAAAGCCTCATCCCGTTGCTTGAGAAAGGCCATGTCATTGCGCCGAACCTCGCCGTCGGAGAAGACTGGCAGCCGGGCGACGCCGCTATTTACAAACGTGAACTTGAGAAACTTGCCGACTGGCATCTCGCGCACCCGGATGTCGAGCCTATGAACATCTTCAGTCAGGCCTTCTACGCCCTGCTTGAGCCGCACTGTTCGAGAACGCCGAAGAAAAACTGCGGTACTGGGACGACGATGACAACTTACGATGTTGATGGGCGGGCATATCCATGTCACCTATTTGTTCCGATAACTCATGGACGAGAAGATGCCCATGAGACATTGGCGACGATTGATTTCTTTGACGCCGCCGCGTTCATAGATCCGGATTGCATCGACTGCAAAATGCTGAGAATCTGCAAGACCTGCTATGGGTTCAATTTCAGGGACAGGGGAGATGTCCGCAAGCGGGACAGGCGGGTGTGTCAGATGCAGCTTGCCGAGGCGCAGATAATCAGCGATTTCCAGATTAACTGGCTTACGGCTCTGAGCAAGAGGCGTCAATTGACTGAAATGGAACTTTTCGCCTTGAAAGGGGCGCTGAAATGTCATGAACTCTATGGGAACTTTTCAATAGAATACGGCGGAATCCGAAAAGCCGGAACAGAGTAGGAGACAATCTAAAAACATTTGCACCATGAAAGTCACTGAAGAACTTCTTCGTGCAGCCGGCTCCGTTATTGACAATAACGCGGCT
>CAVBPI010000437.1:0-2047 GCA_963596955.1 bacterium
ACGAATTACGGAACATGGGTTGACATCTCGGCTCCGGGCGGCGACACATATGTCGATAGCAGCAACGGCGGAGTCTATAGCACCCTTGTAGGGGAGAATGGGGAATCCTCATACGGCTTCGAGCAGGGGACATCCATGGCTTGCCCTCACGTGAGCGGTGCCTGCGCCCTTGCCGTTTCCTATTACTATGGCAAGGACAAGCGCATGGGACTTACGCCGGACAGGCTCCGGGCCGCGCTCCTCAGTTCGGCGCGTCCGTTCGGCTCATCCCTCAGCAGCACCTATGTCGGAAAGATGGGCGCTGGGATGCTTGACACATGGAATTTTTTGAGATACATGAACTTCCTTGGTGACATTCCTGACCGCTCGCTGAAGGTAGGGGAGTCCGTCACGGTTGATCTTTCAGCATATTTCCCGTCATTGCAGGTAATTTCCTACAAGGTCTCAGACGAGTCCGTTGTTGAGGCAGCGCTTGACGGCGAAGGCCTCGTGCTTACGGGAAAGGCCGCAGGAACGGCCACGGTCACGCTTTCCGACGGAAACGCGCTTTACAAGAAACTTGAAATTACTGTCAGCAAATGAGAAAGCCGGTTATAGAAAGATTGTTTTTTGCGCTTGTTGCGGCCTCTGCTGCGGCGGGCTGCGTGAAGGATGCCGCCGAGACGGCATCGGGGCCGCTTCCTGAACCGGAAGTCGTGGTAAGCGAGGTCTCCTGCACCTCCTTCAAGGTTTCGTGGAAGGATGTGACGGATGCCGGTTCATACACCTATATATTTAACGGAGGGGAGGAAACCGAGACACGGGACAACAACCTTGTCTTCTCGGAACTCTCCCCGAATCAGCCCTACACCTTTGCTGTGCGTGCCAATGCCGGTTCAAACGGCAACTACACGGCGTCCAAGTTCGTGAACCTGCGTGTCACGACGGAGGACTACAGCTCCCTCTCCGCTCCGGAGCCGACTTTGGTCTCTGCCTATATGTCGAAGACCATCATCCAGTGGAACTCGGTCTATGGTGCGACGGAGTATGAATATTCCGTAGGCCCGTTCAGCGGAAGGACGGAGACCTGCTCCGTGGAAATCGGAGGATTTGAAGGCTCGAAGGAGTATGTCTTTGAGGTAAAGGCTCTTTCGGACGACGAGTATGTCAAGGAGTCTCCAGCCGCGCAGCTGAAATTTACAACCCGTCCCGAGTCCGAGGACATTCCTCAGATTATCATGGCTCAGGTCGAGACCGGTTCGGACTATTGCCGGTTCAATGTCTATGCGGTCGCGGACACCCGCTATCTCTATTTCGGCGTACCAGCCTCATATTTCGAGAAATATACGGACACGCAGATTCGCGACAGCTATCTCGCGGCATTCGTCGCGGCGCTTGAGAGTGCCGGCATCAGCATTTCTTCCGGCATCCAGCAGTATGCCTATAACGGCACGGCAAGTTTTCTGGAGACACCGCTCTACCCGGAGATGAGCTACTACATCGTGGCATTTGGCGTGAACACAGCCGGACAGGCCACCACTCCTCTCTACAAGTTCGAGACTAAGACGCTTGCCGAGGACACTGCTCCAATTCCAGATGTTGTCGGTGCGGACTGGTTCAGCCAGAATCTCTATCACCGGATTTTCGGCGCATACAATGCGTCCAACAGCCTTTGGGTGAACTGGAGGGGAACGGATGTCGTGGAATTTTATGAACTCATGACATCAACGCGGTCATATCGGCTCTACTTTGACAGCGACCCGTCTGTTTTCAGGGCGTATGTAAAGGCGAGGGGCACGAAGATAGATAATCCAGAGAGTATCGAGGCGGTCAATTCGGATTCCGGTTTCGGCACAAGATTTTCCGGAACAATCAGTTCCGCCACATCATACACCCTCGGCGCGATGGCCATAAACTCCGCGAATGACACGACTTTTGTCGTGAACTCATTGCCTACAAAGTCTTCAGAATATTACTACGACTGGGCGCAGGTGACTCTCGGTGCGACGGAATCCGATGCATCATCCCTCACCGGCGTGTTCCAGTTCGCGTATGACGACGAGTCCGG
>CAVBPI010000438.1:0-2043 GCA_963596955.1 bacterium
TCCAGATAAGAGTCGGGCTGGTGACATCGGCCGGAGTAAGCGTCGGACTGAGCGTGATTGTTTCATAGACCTTTAAATCAACGGCTGTCTTATCCAAAGATATGCTTTCCAAAGCAATCGGCGTGATGACAACCTTGCATTCAGGCATGCCCTCAAGGTCTTCATGAACGGCATAAATCGTCGTGGAGCCCAGACTGGAATTTGAAGTAAGCGTAAGTCTGATGCCCGTTTCAGTCGTTTCTTTGCCGGAAAGCGTGACGATTTTGTCATCAGCGACGACAACCTCCACCTCCTCGGCACGCTCTATCGGAGTGACCGTGAGTTCGAGAGTCGATGTTCCCTTTACAGGGATTGATATTTCATTCTGTGAAAATTCTACCTTGACTTTTTCCGGCTCGTCCTTGCCGCCGTTGCCTTTACCATTGTCCTCTTTCAGCGCGTCGTCGCAGCCTGAAAGAAACAAAAGAGCAGCACAGGCTGCCCCCCCCATGAGGATTTTCTTAACGTTCATACACTAACTACTAATAAGTTCAGAATCTCAAAGGTAGTTTTTCCAAATGACAAATGCAAGACTTTTTTCAATTTTCCCACACTTTTTCTCTCACCGAACCTCCATTCCCTCAACGCCTTGCGCCAACAGATTCAAAGCAGACCACGCCCATTCCCAACCACATTGCAACCAATCCACTACCAACAACTTTCAATCCCAAACCATCATCCCCACATACGCGCCAAACAGTAAGTTCCGCGCCCGCCACATCACATATCCTCAGACGGTCTCAAAGTTTATGGCGGTAAACTTTATGGCCATAAACTTTCGCGCATATAAGAAAAAAACAACAAGCCCAATATCAAGGCCTGGATAAAAAGTCTATTTCATGCGGCTCAGGAAGCACTCGACGGTGTTTTCCATGAGGGAGCAGATTGTCATCGGGCCGACGCCGCCGGGGACGGGTGTGATGACGGAGGCCTTGGGGGCTACGTTGTCGAAATCGACGTCACCGATGAGCTTGCCCGTCGCAGGGTTGCGGCTTATGCCGACGTCGATGACCACCACGCCGTCGGAGACCATGTCGGCGGTAATGAGGTGAGGATGACCGGTAGCAACGACAAGGATTTCCGCCTCACGGGTGACTGACGGGAGATCGATGGTGTGGCTGTGGGCGATGGTGACGGTGGCGTTCTCGTTCATCAGGAGACGCGCAACCGGCATTCCGACAATGTTGCTTCGCCCTACGACAACGGCCCGCTTGCCGTCAATCTTCACGTCAGCGGCCTTCAGCATCCTGATGATGCCCTTGGGAGTGCACGGAAGTGTGCAGGGACGGTTCTGGTAGAGGGCGGCGAGGTTGAGCGGATGGAAGCCGTCCACATCCTTTTCCTGCGCGATGGCGGCCACGACCTTGCTTTCACTGATATGCTCCGGAAGAGGAAGCTGGACAAGTATGCCGTCAACACCGTCGTCGGCATTGAGTCCGGCAATGAGGTCGAGGAGTTCCTGCTCGGTGATTGTCACCGGACGGCGGATTGTGGTGTTGCGGATGCCTACAAGCGCGGAGGCCTTGGCCTTGCCGGCGACATAGGACTCGCTTGCCGGGTCATTGCCGACAAGAACCACGACAAGATGCGGAACACGTCCGTACTTTTCCGGGAATCCTTTGACCTGCTCCGCGAGCTGTGCCTTAATACTTGCTGACAAATCCTTTCCTGACAATACCATGCTCTTTCCTCCTGTAATTTTAATCGTGGGAATTTCCCTAAAAGGGGCACAAAGTTACGCAAAATAAGAGTATAAAAAAAACTAATTTGTCATTCCGAGCAAGGCGAGGAATCTTTGTGCGGGAAGTCTTCGCGGCGCAAAGATTTCTCACTACGTTCGAAATGACAGGGGAATAGGTATTCGAGATGACAGGGTCATAAACCCGAAATGAAAAGAAGAACCGAGCCGGGATAAAAAAAGAGACCCGGGGTGATTTCTCACTCGGGTCTCTCGAAGCGTGGCGACGACCTACTCTCCCACATGGTGGTGCAGTACCATCGGCG
>CAVBPI010000439.1:0-1187 GCA_963596955.1 bacterium
AGACGGTGAACGCCATAAACAGTTATTCTTCAGAGGCTGTTCAGCCATACTTGTCCCCGGACTTTGAGTGTTCAGGGCAGAAAGGCGATGTCGCCAATCTTGTACTGAACGCCACCATCGGGAAGTTGAAGCAGTCGAATGACAGCATCACAAAATATGAGCGGATATCGGAGAGCCGGGGCGGCAATACGCTGACGTTGGTATATTCATTCACATATTCAAAACTTGGGAACCGGACCACGACTTTCGTGTTCAATGACGAGAACAGGATCAAGAGTCTTGAGCTGCTGAAGGCGACGGTCAAACATGCCGACAAGGAATTCAAGTTTGAAAAACCTCAGGCCAAGGTGATCACTGTCCCGATTACATTGTCAAAGGACAATCTGATTGTCACTCAGGCCGTAATCAACGGGGAGAAGCATAACTTCATCATCGACAGCGGCTGTCCTATACTTTATCTGAACAGTAAATATTTCAGGGAAAGTGAGGACAAGGAAACACACGTCGGCACATCGGAGGATGTCAACGGAAGAGTCAGCGGCGGGCAGTATGTCACTTACGCTGACTCCTTTGATTTCAATGGAATATGTGCGGACAGCATAAAGGTCATGATGTCAGACCTGTCTCATCTGGAAAACGGCACTGAGGTTTACGGCCTCATAGGCTACGATGTGTACAGGGACTATGACCTGCTGTTCGACTACAAGGGCAAGACACTCACTCTGATCGATCCGGAATATACGGAGACATTCTTGAAAGAGCACAAGTATGAATATGAAGAAGTGCCTATTGAGATGAGCAAGGAGATGCGTCATATTCCCCTCATCAATGGGCAGATAGATACGGCCAGCCTTACATTCGGCATCGATTGCGGAGCCTCGCAAAACCTTCTTGACTCCGGGCTGTGGGATGTATTCAAGGGCAATTTGAGAAGAGTGAAGACGGCCGAATTGCAAGGTCTCAGCAATGACAAAGGGACAGAGGTTCATGCGGGGAAATTGAAGAGGCTCAAAATCGGCTCGGAAACCTTCAAGAACACCCGGACAGTATTCAATGACATCAGTCACCTCAACATGAATAAGGACGAGAGAATCGACGGCCTCATCGGGTACCAGATCCTGTCAAGGCAGAAAACGGTTCTGTCCTACCGGAACAGGAAACTCATTCTGATCAAGTAGGATATTCTT
>CAVBPI010000439.1:1197-2042 GCA_963596955.1 bacterium
GAATATGTCTATGCGGTTTGGTGCGTCCAAAGGCCTGCTTCACGCACGAAGCCCACGAATCAGACTGCTTTGTGCGTAAATAAGGCATTTCCACTCACGGAAAACAGACATGCGGCATTTTGAGCCACCTCTGCCAACCACGTCTATAGCAGTGACGGGCATCAGCAATGCCTCTCAGAACGTAAGTGCCAACGTCTTTGCGAGGGATGACGCGTTGGCGACTCTCTTCTCGACCTCTTCGGGAGCGAGATAGTCCAGATTCCACGCCGCCACGGTCGTCACATCACCGATGCCCCAAAGAGAAGACAGTGCCTGAAGATATGAGCTGCCTTGGTCCAGCCGGCTTCCCGTCTCTATATTCATGCCCCTTGTCGTGATGTACATCACCCTTTTGCATCTGCACAATCCGGTGCAAGTCTGCCCGTTATCCGTAAAGGTGACGCCATAGAGTGACATATTCTCGAAGAATGCCTTCAGCGCCGCAGGGAAGCTCATGTCCCAGAACGGAGCGGCTATGACAATCCTGTCAGCGGAAGCGATCTTCCAGGCCAACGCCACAGTCGATTCAGGAATGACACCGGACGACCTTTCCGCAAGTGTCTTCGGGGTCAACGCGCACAGTCTGGTGGCATTGACATCAATGGTCTCAATGTCATATCGCGAAGACAGCACCTCCTTCACCGCATTGAGAATCTTTCTGGTTCTGGACTCCGGTCTCATGCAGGAGTCAATGATTATCAACTTTTCCATCTATTAATTGTAAATCAATAACTTTCAGTGTCCATGCGCAGCGACTCCAGTAATTCCACCCTCCGCGACGCGATCCCGACCTTCCATCCACGCCG
>CAVBPI010000440.1:0-2037 GCA_963596955.1 bacterium
CTTCATATGTGAAGGCAATCAGGGCGGTCGATGACAGGCACTTCTGCTACATCAACCTCTACCCTAACTGGGCGTGGGGAAACATCGACGGATATATGTCAAAACTCACCTCCTACCTCTCGCAGGTGCCCGTGCGCTTCCTCTCCTTCGACCACTACCCGGTCATGGAGGTCGATGGAGTCAGCTCCCTCCGCAGGGAATGGTACAAGAACCTCGAGGACATAAGGCGGGTGGCGCGCGCCCGAAACATCCCATTTTGGGCATTCGCCCTCTCGCTCTCCCACAAGCTCGACGGGGTGCTCTACCCTGTCCCGACGCTTGCCGAGCTCCGGGTCCAGATGTTCAGCAACCTCGCCTACGGAGCGCAGGGCTTCCAGTACTTCACCTACTGGGGAATATACCAGAACGGCCCGACTCAGGTGTATGACCGCGTGAAGACCCTCAACAAGGAGCTCCAGTCGCTGTCGAAGATTTTCCTCGGGGCCGACGTCACCGACGTTTGGCACACCGGCGCGAACCTTCCATACGGGATCAAGGCCCTCACGGCGCTTCCGGAAGGCATCTCCGCGCTCTCCACGAGCGACAACGGCGCAGTGGTCTCGAAGGTGGTAAAGGACGGCAGGACATACATCGCCGTGGTGAACAAGGACTACAGGGCGGACATGACGCTCGACATCGCGTTCACGGGCGAGACCTGGCAGATTGACAAGGAGGGCTACAAGGCCGCCGCCAAGTCCGGCCGCTTCACCGTAGCCCCCGGCGACATTATCATATTCCAGATTCAGTAATAAAACACATGATGAAAGCGACAAAAGGCATAATTATTATCACCGCCCTTCTCCTCTGCGGCTGCACGGCGAAGACCGGAAAAGTCTGGACGAAGGAGAAGGCGAACGCATGGTTCGAGGAAAAGGGATGGGTGTCCGGATGCGACTACATTCCGTCCTACGCAATAAACCAGCTTGAGATGTGGCAGGAGGAGACCTTCGATCCCGAAGCCATCGACAGGGAACTCGGATGGGCCGAGGACCTGGGATTCAACTGCATGAGAGTATTCCTCCACCACGCCCTGTGGGAAGCTGACGCCGAGGGGTTCAAGGGCAGGATGGAGAAATATCTCGAAATCTCGTCGTCGCACGGCATATCCACGATGTTCGTATTCCTCGACGACTGCTGGTGTGAAAGCTACGCGCTCGGAAAGCAGCCGGAGCCGGTCAAGGGAGTGCACAACTCCGGATGGGCGAAGGATCCGGGAGCGCTGTTCTACGGCGAGGCAGGCAGCGGTCAGGAATATGCGGCCGACACGGCTGCCGTGGCGGCGCGGCTCCAGGCCTACGTGACGGACGTGATGACAAGCTTCAGGGACGACGCGCGCATCTACGCCTGGGACCTCTACAACGAGCCGGGCGGCGGGCAGGACCCGCACCGCTACTACGAAAGGTCGTTCCCTCTCCTGAAGGACATTTTCCGCTGGGCACGAGAGGTGAACCCGTCACAGCCGCTGACGGCAGGGGTCTGGAGCCCGCTGCTCGGTGAGATGAACGTCTGGCAGATTGAGAACTCGGACATCGTCACCTACCACACCTACGAGTCTCCGGAGAGCCATCAGGCGATGCTCGACACGCTCAAGGCCTACGGGAAGCCGATGGTCTGCACGGAGTATATGGCACGCACCCAGAACAGCACTTTTCAGAACATTCTCCCGATGCTCAGGCGGGAGAACGTCGGTGCCATCAACTGGGGTTTCGTCGCGGGCAAGTCCAACACAATCTTCGGCTGGGAGACCATGCACGAGCCTTGTCCGACCGACGAGCCCGAGGTCTGGTTCCACGACATCCTGCGCCGGGACGGCACCCCATACAGCGAGGATGAGGTCGAGTGCATCAAGGCCGTGAACGGAAAGACGCTCCCTGTCGTCCCCTGCCCTGCCGAAGTGACCTCCCACGGAGGGAACTTCAACGCCGCAGGTGCTGAGGTCAGTTCGTCGGGACTGTCAAAGGCTGAAAGAAAAATGGTTGAAGGCTTCGGGAACTATGT
>CAVBPI010000441.1:0-2036 GCA_963596955.1 bacterium
GGTCTTGATTTTTATGCAACGGACGTAAAATTCTCACGATTTTTATGTAAGTTTGTGAAAAACAGGGATATAACCACATAAAATAACGTCGTATGAAAAAGTTTAATTCTATCCCGGTGCTGATGATGCTTCTCCTTGTGTCCTGCTCGAAATCAAACCGGGCAGTTGATGAAAATGCCCCGAAGTCGTGGACAGAAAACTGGATTGTTGCCTCCAAAACTGTTGTTGTCGAATGTGAATGGATGACTGGCAAGAACTTCTGGATAAAGAGAGACGGGAATCCTGTATGGGTGTTAGAAGAGGCAGGGGTCGCAGGCTTTGCTTATGTTGAGGGGTACGAGTATGACATAGATGTAAAGGCGACAGAAATTCCGGATCCTCCTCAGGACGGCGGTTCATGTATAGAATATTCGCTTGTCAAGATAAACTCAAAAGTTCAGAAAGACTCCGATGTCCCGACCCTATAATGACTCAGTTGCAGTGACGATATTGCGCCTCAATCGACTTTGTTCGGTTGGGGCGCAATAGTTCGATTCTAGATATATTTTTTCAGGTCCCAAGCGGGAACGTTGCGGATGCCATCCTTGACCGGAAGGGAGATGTCGTCGAGGGACACGACATATTTCTCGTAGTTGTCCGGGATTGAAAGCAGCGGACTGTATTCACGGTCGATTGTCGTGTCGTCCAGAAGCATGTAGCAAACTTGGACATAGATGCGGCGGTCGCCTTTTTCCGCGATAAAGTCAATTTCCTGCGACCGGAGCACTCCGACATAAACATTGTAGCCGGCGCGGCGCAGATCCAGATAGACCATGTTTTCAAGCATATAGCCCGCTCCATAGCCGTAGCCTCCGAACAGGTAGTTGTGGAAGGCCTGATCGTTTGAGTAGTATTTTGCTGTCCCGTTCAGAATTTCACGTCCACGCAGGTCGTAGCGTTCAGCCTTTCTTACGATGAATGTTTCCGTCAGATAGTCAATGTATTGCGATACAGTCTCATATCCGGTCTTTCTGCCTTTTGACGATATATAATTCACGATGTTCTGAACTGACACGAGACTGGAGGCATTGTTCACGAGATAGGCGAACAGACGCTCCAGCAAGTTTGTGTCGCGCACCTGATGCCTCTGGATTATGTCTTTCAGCAAAATCGTGTTCTTCAGCCCCTCAACATATTGCCTGCGTGCTTCCTCTCCTGAAAGATTTCCGAGTTCCGGAAGTCCTCCGGTATTCATGTATTTTATATAGGAGTCCCGCTCGGTCTCAAGCCCATAAATGTATGTATATTCAGAATATGAAAACGGAAATATCGAAAATTCAATGTAACGCCCTGTGAGAAGAGTCGAGAGTTCGGAGGACAGCATCCTTGAGTTGGAGCCGCTTATGAAGAGTGGGTATTCGGAAGTATAGTCCTGAGAATATGAGTTCACGAAGCGCTCCCATCCCTCGATGTCCTGAACCTCGTCGAGAAATATGAATATACGCCCTTCCGGTGAAAGCCGTCTTCTGTACTCCTGAAACAAATCTTCCAAATCCTGAAATGTTCTGACGAAATCAAACGCAAGAAACTCCTTGTTCAGAAAGAATATGTTGTTTCGCGTTACTCCGCTGTCAATCAACGATTTCGCAATCTGACGCAGGATGTAGCTCTTGCCGGAGCGTCGTTGCCCTGTAAGAACAGTGACCAGTCGGCTTTCATCAATTCCGCCAATCCGCTCAAGATATTCTGTCCTGACATACCCGACTTCCGGATTCCGGTCTCCCCAGAAACTATATTTCTCCAATATTGCAAATTTTTCGTCCATAACCGAAAATTTTTACAAAAATACAATTTTTTCGGTTATAATCGAAAAAATCACGGAGCGGTAAGACACATTTTCTTCGATTCGCAACAAGACACATCGGGATTCAATATGAGGCTGCTCCTATTTCTGGGCTTAAAAGACAATTCTGGAATGGTCGCAGAAAGAAAGGGGATGAAGAAAAGGATGGGATGCAAGGCGGATGGTGAAGATGAATACCGCAGCAACCTGATGG
>CAVBPI010000442.1:0-2031 GCA_963596955.1 bacterium
TCGAAGAATGTAACAAATAGAATAACAATAGATATAACAACAAAGTTTAATATTAAAACATTTTTGTTACATTACTTTTGTTAATCAATAACTGAAATTTATAGAGGATTTTGTCGCTAATTTGAGCGCAGAATCCGTTTTCTAATAGGGCATCGTCGTCACTATAGCGTCGCTTACCCAAGCACGCGAAGAAAGTTCCCACCAGCAATGGCCGCAATGGCGGCTTCGTCATAGCCGCGATTCCGCAGTTCCTCGAAGATTAGCCCGATGCGGCTGCAATCTTCAAGCCCCTCCGGAGTGACTGCAATCCCGTCAAAGTCGGAACCTATCCCGACGTGCTCCGGTCCGACAAGCGAGACGGCGTGGTCGATATGGTCGGCAACCCTTCTGTAATTCGGACGCGACAGTTTCTTCAGCCGGTCGAGGCAGCAGTACCAGGCCTCCCTTTTCGTCATGTCGTCAGGGTCGGCGATGAACTCCCCCTCCGTCCTGTCAATCTCATCGTCATATCGGTCAAGGACACGGGCGAAGTCCGCGTCAAGAAAGGCGGGGTAGAAATTTATCTGGATAACTCCCCCATTTCCGGCCAGAGCGCGAATCATCTCGTCGGTCATGTTCCTCGGACGGTCGGCAAGGGCACGGCAGCAGGAGTGGGTGGCCACGACCGGCTTCGCGCTGCACTCCAGAACGTCATAGAACGAGCGGTCGGAAATATGCGACACATCCACCGGCATCCCGAGCCGGTTCATCTCCGCCACGACCTCCCGGCCGAACGCGCTGAGACCGCCCCAGCGGCCGGAGTCGCCGCTCGTGCAGGAATCGCAGATTTCATTGTCACGGGCATGGGTGAGCGTCATGTACCGCACGCCGAGCTCATGAAAAAGCCGCAGGATGCCAAGGTTCTTCTGTATAGGAGAGCCGTTCTCAAGGGCAAGGAACACAGAGGTCCTCCCTTCCGCCTTGTTCCGCAGCGCCTCTTCCGCCGATGTGGCCAAGGCAGCGACAGCCGAGTTTGCCGCCACCGCATCTTTGGTGCAGGCAATCAGCTCAAGCGCGTACCTCGTCGCGGCATCCGGAGCAAGCGAGTTCGGGACATACGCGGCGAAAAAGGCCGCATCGACTCCCCCGCGCCTCAGTTTCGGGAAATCGACCTGCGCGTGAGCGTCCTCCTTTCCGATGTCACGCAGCCTGTAAATCTGCGACGGCGTGTCGCAGTGCGAATCCAGCACAAACATTATTTTTCCCGCCTCTGCCTTACAATCTCATACAGCATTACGGCCGACGCAATCGACACATTCAGCGAGCCTATCTCCCCGGCCATCGGAATCGCGGCCTTCTCATCGGCCAGTTCCAGCATGGCGGAAGATATGCCCTTGCCCTCGGAACCCATGATTATGGCGACCGGACCGGTCAAATCGACGTCATACACAAACTTATCGACTTTCTCCGTAGCCGCGACAAGGCGAAATCCGGACTGCTTGAGGAAATATGCCGCATAGCGGAGATTCGGAACCTTGCAGGTGTCAATCCTCATCAGAGCGCCGGCAGAAGCCTTCACGGCCTCCGCGTTTATCGCCGCGCCGCCCTTTGCCGGAACGATGATTCCCCTTCCTCCGGCACATTCCAGCGTCCTGGCAATCGCCCCGAGGTTGCGGACGTCGCTCACCCCGTCAAGAATCACGAATATTGGGGCGGCGGTCGTGGCAAGCGCGCCGTTCACCATATCCTCAAGTTCAACATACTCTATCTGAGAAATATAGGCCACGACTCCCTGGTGCGCGCCATGAACCGCCCTGTTCAGCCTGTCGAGCGGCACGAACTGATAGGGAATCTTCTTTTCTCCGAGCAGACCGTACAGCTCACGGAACTGCTGCCCCTCAAGCCCCTGCTTCAGCAGAACCTTGTCGAAATGCCTGCCTGCCTTCACGGCCTCCATCACCGGATGAATGCCATAGAGAAACTGCATCTTCTCTTCTTCCATATTTTGATGTATTTATATATTCTACAATTATTTGCAAATGTTAATTTAAG
>CAVBPI010000443.1:0-673 GCA_963596955.1 bacterium
GCCTATAGTTATAGGTCTGGGGGAATTCCTATGGGATGTTCTCCCAGACGGGAAGAAGGCCGGCGGGGCACCCGTGAACTTTGCATATCATGCTTCGCAGAACGGGGCGGAAGGCTGGGCTGTCAGTGCGGTTGGCATGGACGTTCTCGGTGATGAACTTGTAGCGGCTGCGGTGGCACATGGGATAAACCTTGAGGTCAGTCGTGTGTCATGGCCGACGGGGACAGTGCAGGTTCATCTGAAGGACGGGCAGCCTGACTATGAGATATGTGAGGGCGTGGCGTGGGATCACATACCGGTCACCGAAAATGCCCTCGAACTTGCCCGGCGCTCCAGTGCGATAAGTTTCGGAACGCTTGCCCAAAGAAGCCTGGAGTCCAGGGAGACGACAAGAATGCTCGTCGAGTCCTGCCCTGTGGACGCATTAAAGGTCTATGACATCAACCTCCGGCAGAATTTCTGGTCAAGGGAACTGATTGAGGCCTCGTTGGAGATGGCGAATGTCTTCAAGATTAACGATGGGGAACTTGAAATATTGAAGAGAGTTTTCAACATCGTGGATGTAGAAACGGAATATGCCTGCCGCTTCTTTATGGAAAAGTGGTCTCTGAAGATGCTCGTCCTTACAGGCGGAGACAAGTTCAGTTCCATTTTCTATGACGGAGGTGTGTCT
>CAVBPI010000443.1:683-1197 GCA_963596955.1 bacterium
TCTTCCATTCCGACGCCTGAGGTTAAGGTTGTCGATTCTGTCGGGGCGGGGGATGCCTTTTCCGGTTCTTTTGTAGCCGCGCTTCTTAGCGGAAACACCATAATTGACGCCCACATGACTGCTGTGGAGACAGCCGCTTATGTCTGCACTCAGGCAGGAGCCTGGACACCCAAAAGAAAATAACCAATTAAAAAGATTTACATATTATGAAACCATCAATTCGCACATTTGCAGCCATTGCGTCCATGCTGGCTGTTCTTGCCTGCAACAAGGAGACTGTTGACTCCAATGTTGCGATAACAACCTCCGAAGTGACGGAAATTACTGACAATTCCGCCAAATGCGGAGGCGAAGTCACAAGTGACGGCGGGGCTGCTGTACGTGTACGCGGCGTGTGCTGGGGAACCTCTGCAAATCCGACAATTGCCGGAACCAAGACTGAAAACGGAAAGGGGACGGGCAAGTTCAGTTCTGAGCTTTCCGGACTTGAACCGGGACTGACATATTATGTGAG
>CAVBPI010000443.1:1207-2028 GCA_963596955.1 bacterium
CCTTTGTCTCCGCAAAGACCGGTGGAGTCATATCTTCTGTCGGAGGAGATGAGGTCATCGCCTGCGGTGTCTGCTGGGGTGAGTCTCCGAATCCTGACATAGATGGTAACAAGACTGCCGATGTTCCGGGAGAGGACGGAAAGACCTTCGTGTCCGAGATTACCGGGCTTGAGCAGGACAAGGAATACTATGTCCGGGCATACGCTACAAATTCGGTCGGGACGGCATATGGTAATGAAATAAAATTCAGCACTTCGACCGAGCCGGTTGTCGAGTTCGCGGATGAGAAACTTGCCGCGTTCATCATCAGCGAGTATGACCTCAACAACGACGGAAAGCTTCAGGAGAGTGAGGCCGGAAAGATCCGGGATCTCGATTGCAGCGGCAAGGGCATCAAGTCTCTAAGCGGCATAGAGAATCTTCATGAGCTGAAGGAACTCCGAGCGACGGGTAATGAACTCACTTCGATTGACATCAGCGCCAACGGTGAGCTTGAACTTCTTCAGGCTGACGGTAATCCTCTGACAAGCCTTGAGTTCGGGGCGGCTCATAATCCCAAACTGGAATATATCAATATTCACGGAAATCAGCTTACCTCTCTTGACTGCAGCAACATGACGTTGCTCAAGTTTGTCCACTGCGGCGACAGCAGCGTCTCGTCCATGAATTTCAGCGGATGCAGCGGACTTCTTGAAGCATATCTTTTCAATAATCCGGGCCTTACCTCCCTTGATTTCAAGGATTCTCCGGATTTCAGCATTCTCTGGGCGTTTACCTGCCCGAACCTCAGTTCAGTGAATGTTGAACCTTGTTCCAAACTG
>CAVBPI010000444.1:0-2025 GCA_963596955.1 bacterium
CTTTTCCGTCTTGTGCGCGAAGGCATAAATCATCATTCCGCAGCCATATACAAAAAGTACGACGGCAAAAATCTTCACCAAAAGAGGAATCACGTCACCGGGATATGCGACGGCGAGAATGCCGAGTCCGAGAGAAGCGACGACCCTGACGAGTCCGCTCCATGGAGTCTTGTAACCGAATGTTATCATATTCTTTAATTTTATGCAAATTTACTAAAAATAAACCGCTTCGATTTGTTTTTTATTTTCGAGTATAGATTTTAATTCGCGACCTCGCAGAGGAATTTCAGGCGTACAAGACGTATTTCATTCTCCTCATAGTCCGCCCCGAGTTCGGCTATGGCATCCTCGACTGAATCCGACTCGGCCTCGTCGCGGAAATACTCGTAAATCTCCTCAACGACATCGTCGTCGATGACCTGCTGCACATAGTAGTTGAGATTCAGCTTGAAGCCCGACTGCACTATCGACTCGATTTCAGTCAGCAGTTCATCAAACTCAAGTCCGAGCGCCGATGCGATGTCCTCAAGCGCAAGGCGGCGGTCGATGTTCTGGATGATGGTAATCCGGTTGTCCGAATTGTGACGCACGGTCTTCATCACCGAAAAGTCATACGGGCGCTCTATCTCATTCTCCTCCACGTATTTGGCAATCAGATCGACGAATTCCTTGCCATATTTCCTTGCCTTGCCCTCGCCCACGCCCTGACAGCGCTGGAGTTCGTCGAGGGTGACGGGATACATGATTGACATATCGTCGAGGGCCGCGTCGCTGAAAATCACCCACGGCTGGAGCTTCAGACGACGGCTCAGACTCTTCCGCAGGTCCTTCAGCATGGCAAGCAGCCTCTCGTCCCCGCCTCCGCCGCCCGTTCTGGCAGCAGGCGGCATCCCGTCGTCGTCGTCATCCTCCCCCTCGGCGAAGACCCTGTCCTCGGTGAGCATCAGAGGCGTCGGGGCCTCGGCGTATTTCCTGCCCTCGGGTGTCACGCTGATGAGTCCGTAGGCCTCTATGTCCTTTTCAAGAAGGTGAAGCACAAGCCCCTGATGGATGACGGCGCACCAGAAACGGAAGCTGTGGTCGCGTCCCGCCCCGAAAAGCTCCAGACGGTCATGCCTATAGGACTTAATCAGAGAATTGCTCTCCCCCGCGAGTATGTTGGCGAGGTGCTCGGTCTTGAAGCGCTCCGGAAGAGCCTCCACGAGGTCTATGACCATGCACATCTGCTCCGAGCCCTCGAAGCGTTTCTTAGGATACAGGCAGTTGTCGCAGGCTCCGCAGTTATCCGGGAGATAGTCCTCGCCGAAGTAATTGAGCAGCAGCTTTCTGCGGCACTGGTTGGACTCCGCGTAGGCCACGGTCTCCATCAGCAGCTGCCTTCCGATTTCCTGCTCGGCAATCGGCTTCCCCTGCATGAACTTCTCCAGTTTCTGGATGTCCTTGTAGCTGTAGTAGGTGATGCACTGCCCTTCCTGTCCGTCACGGCCGGCGCGCCCCGTCTCCTGATAGTAGCCTTCGAGGCTCTTAGGAATGTCGTAGTGAATCACGAAGCGCACGTCCGGCTTGTCGATGCCCATTCCGAAGGCGATGGTCGCGACGATGACATCAACTTCCTCCATGAGGAAAGCGTCCTGATTCTCCGCGCGTGTCTTGGCGTCAAGCCCGGCATGATACGGACGGGCCTTTATCCCGTTGACGTTCAGCAGTTCGGCGATTTCCTCGACCTTCTTGCGGCTGAGGCAGTAGATGATTCCGGACTTCCCCGGATTCTGCCTTATATATTTTATTATGTCCCTCTTCGGATCGACCTTTTCCCTGATTTCGTAGTAGAGGTTCGGCCGGTTGAACGAAGACTTGAAGACCTTGGCGTCCTGAATCCCGAGGTTCTTGACTATGTCGCTCTGAACCTTTGGCGTGGCCGTCGCCGTGAGGGCGATTATCGGAGCCCGCCCGATTTCATCGACTATGGAGCGGATGCGGCGGTACTCCGGGCGGAAGTCGTGTCCCCACTCCGAAATGCAGTGC
>CAVBPI010000445.1:0-2021 GCA_963596955.1 bacterium
GTGTAGGTTTTCTTGAAGTGATTTATGAAATCCTCTTTTGTGTGATTTAATTCATCTTCAATGAGGTGTATGGAACGATTGAACTTGAGCGGATTAGAAAAATTATTTTCGTCAGTCATCCAGAATGGGTCACCTGTCAGTTCTGTTCCAAAGTTCACAATAGCACAACGAACAGCTATCTCAATCTTTTCAATTTCGTTGAAGAGCAGCAATCGCAGCTTTTTATCAAAGCGATATAGTTTCATCACCTTGTCGAAGGTTACTCCCGGCTTGAATGTATGCTGTTCCTTGGGATTTGCGAGCAACGGGTACATATAGGAGGACAAGCGATAGTAACCTATATGCGAGAGATAATGCTCCGACTTTTTCTCATCGGCAATCTCCATACCTCTTTCCTTGAGCAGTTGCACCAACTCTTTTGGCGTGGAATATGTTTTTATAAACGGAGTCATTGTCGTCATGTCATATATAAAAAAAGACCCGCACATTTGAGCATCGTTGAGAGGCTTGGCGGGTTCTCGTACTGCAAAGGTACTAATTATTCTCGATAGTCCAAGATTTATTTACAAGAAAAATAAAATATCATGTGTTTTTCTTTTTAGGCGCCCCGCCTTAGAATCGTACGCCAAGAGTGGCGACGACCTTGACTAAATTGCGTTTGTAGCGGATTTCAGGAGACCAGACGCCGTTCGCGATGTTGTAGTCGCCGTAGGGGCGGATGTATTCGGTCGGGTAGAAATAGCCTACGGCCGCGAAATCGGCGAAGAAGGCTCCGGAAGAGAAGCCGAGGCCGAATGAGGCGGTGTGCACGTTGGCCTGCGGTGCCTTCACGAGAGTCTTGCCGTCGTCTTCGTATTCGTAGGTCTGTCCGGCAGTCTTCAGAGTGTAGCCTAAGCGCACTGAGAAGAAGTCCGCCGGCTTCACCTCGGCTCCGAGACGGAGATAGTGCTGCACGCCGCAGAGGTCATAAATCTCGTTGTTGGCCCAGTCAAACTCGCTGTCGTCAGATGAACCGGTATTGCTGAAACGCATATTTCTGTAGTTCGCCATCTCGTAGTCAACGCTCAGGATGCCGTATTTCCCGAAGGTGTATGCGGCACCGAAATTTGCTCGGAGTGGAGCTTTCAGATTATACTTGAACTCTGCCTCGCATTTCGCATTGCCGCTGTATTTGGAGTTCTCGTAATTGCCTTCTGCTCCGTATGTTATCCTTTCCTTTACAGTGATTGCCGTCGGTGTCTGTATTGCGGCTCCGAACCTCAGGCCTCTCCACGGGGTGAGGATGAATCCGAACTTTCCATAGACTCCCGTCGCGTCCGCGTCATAGACATAAGTGCTCTTCGCGGAGGTGAAGTTCGTCGTTATTGATGCACCACCGTTTTCGCCGGGGAATATGACATCGAAGTCGTCCGGAGAAACCGCGTCTTCCCTCATGAACTCGCTGTGGGTGTAGCCCGCGCTCGTGATTCCGACGTTGGCTCCGAAATAGAACACGTCGGAAATGTTGAATCCGAGGTTATAGACGAAGTCCGACTTCGTGCCGGTGCGTGTCCTGCCGTAGCGCTGGTCGAGTCCGCTCTGTCCGAGGATTCCGTGTTCCATTTCCGTGATTCCCGTAAATCTCCCGGTGTTGTTATCCCACCATATCGCGCCGCTCTGATATGCCGTGGCGACGTCCCAGTCGGAGACATAAATCTTGTCATAGATGCCGTCCGCGCCGAGTTCATCAGACGTGTAGCCGAGAGCGTCGGCGCGGGATGCGAGCGCCGCGAACGCTGATGTCCTGTAGTTAGTTCCCCTTGCGGTGAAGTCCTCGTTGTAGCTCCTCGTGTTGTTCACGACGAAGCCCATGCTCCAGTTCTTCAGCCCTCTGCTCCGACCCGTGTCGAAGTTCACCATTCCTCCGAGGTTAGGAAGGCTGAACTTTGCCCCGGTCTTGCGAAGTCCTCTTCCGAACGCCGTCTCTTCGTCGGGCAGTTTCGTTCCCTGCGCCGTTCCTATCGTGATGTTAGGACCGAGGC
>CAVBPI010000446.1:0-903 GCA_963596955.1 bacterium
GAGTCATACCGTATGTGGTGTTCCTATCTTTGTCGCGAGCGCCTGCGATTTCAACTCCGTTCACGGTGTTTCCGCGCATATTCTCGTTACGGTGATATACATAAGCGGAACCCTTGAAAGTGTTTGTTCCTGCCTTTGTAATTGCATTCACACCGCCTCCGATGAAGTTAGTCTGACGCACGTCGTAAGGAGAGATAACGACCTGAAGTTCCTCAATTGCATCAATTGATATAGGAGAACCGCCTCCAGGAAGTTTGTCGTTAAGTCCGAAGTTGTTATTGAAGTTCGCTCCATCAACGGTGAAGTTAGCTGTACGACCGTCAGTTCCGGCGAAGCTCATTCCGTTGCCTCCGTAAGGAGAAAGCCTTGTGACGTCTGAGATGCTTCTGCTGACCGTAGGGAGCGACTCTATCTGCTTGCCGGAAATGTTTGTCGCAGCACCGTTCTTCTCTGCTGAGAATTTTGAAGAAGGAGCCGCAATAACGATTGCCTCACCAAGCTGAAGCTTGTCTTCCTTGAGGTCAATGTTGAGACTGAACGCCTCTGCAAGCTGAAGAGTGATGTCAGTGTAGGTGATTGTCTGGTAGCCCAGGCAAGATGCCTCCACCGAGTAAGGACCGCCGGCACGCATACCATTGATGACGAAACGGCCCTGATTGTTTGTAACGGCTGCATACTGAGTACCTGATTCAGTGTGCGTTGCGACGACGGTGGCGCCTATTACGGCTTCACCGTTCTCATCTGCAACACGACCGTTAAGACTTGATGTCGTGACCTGCGCGAAAGAGGTCACACCCAAAAGAATCGCTGCCAAGGCAGTCAGAAAACATTTGATTGTTTGTCTCATAAGGGTTGAATTAATGAAAAATGTTTTGGTTTTATCCCACAAATGTATGTCAGAAT
>CAVBPI010000446.1:1007-2016 GCA_963596955.1 bacterium
TTATGTACCTTTGCATTCCCATTCGGAAACGAGGGAAAATACGAAATATGTGGAGAGATTTGTCTGCTTGCAACCACTCGAAAAAATGCTAAAATGTGATGAAGGTCACAAGTGACCTGACAGTGTGTTTTTATAGCGGCTTCACATATTTCTTATGTGAAGTTTTATTTTTTATACGCTATATGAACAACTATCTTTTTACTTCGGAGTCGGTTTCCGAGGGACATCCGGACAAGGTTTCGGACCAGATTTCAGACGCGATACTTGACGAATTTCTCCGGCAGGACCCGGAGGCCAAGGTTGCCTGCGAAACTTTCTGCTCGACGGGGCTCGTGATTGTCGGCGGAGAGGTGCGCTCGGAGGACGCCTATGTTGACATCCAGAAGGTCGTGCGCGACACCGTGAACCGCATCGGCTACAACAAGGCCGACTACCGCTTCGACGGCAATTCCTGCGGAGTGATGAGCACCCTGCACGAGCAGTCGGCGGACATCAACCGCGGCGTGGTCGGCAAGGACCGGAACGTGGAGGACGAGGCGGACGCGCAGGGAGCCGGAGACCAGGGGATGATGTTCGGATATGCCAACAGGGAGACCGAGGACTATATGCCCATCCCGCTCTACCTCTCCCATCTCGCGCTCAGGGTGCTCGCGAGGATACGCAGGGAGAAGGAGCCGAGGATGCCGTATCTCCGTCCGGACGCGAAGTCGCAGTTTACCATAGAATATGACGGGCAGACAGGAAAGCCGGTGAGGGTTCACACGATAGTGATTTCCACCCAGCACGACGAGTTTCTTCCGGACGATTTCTTCATGCAGTCAAAAATCCGCAAGGATGTGGAGGAGATTCTCATCCCGGAAATGCTGAAGGAGCTGCACCCGGACACCGCCGCTCTTTTCCACGGGGTGTTTGACGCGCACGAGAACCCGCAGGGCTTCATACTCCACGTGAACCCGACAGGCAAGTTCGTCCTCGGCGGCCCGCACGGGGACACGGGACTCACGGGACG
>CAVBPI010000447.1:0-2015 GCA_963596955.1 bacterium
CTCCTTTTCTTTTCTCCGCGAAATCTCTGCAATTCTGGCCTCATAAGCCTTGCGGACGAGGACATACAGACAGAAAACGAATGCTCCTAAGAGAATGAAATATATGGCGAACGCCCATTTCGTCAGATACCACGGATATTTTATGTAGAAATCGACGGCGCTCTCGCTGCTCTGACCGGTGAGGACATTGTATGCCCGGACTCTGAACCTGTGAGCTCCGTATGGGAGCCGCGTGTATTCCTTCGTGCAGGCATTTCCGGAAAGCGACCAGTCGGAGTCATATCCCTCCATAATGCAGCTGTAGGTGATTGCATCTTTCATCCTGTATTCAATCATTCTGTAGGTGAACCGCAGCGTGTTTTCGTCAGGGGAGAGCACGAGACTTTCCGGGGACTGCGATGATATGTTTTCAAAGACCGTCTTTTCGTTGGAACCGCTTATTGATGTTATGTTTCTGATTATCAGAGGGGAACTCTCCGCTTTCCGGTTCTTTATCACGTCGGTGCTGATTATCGAGAACCCGTCCTCCGTGTTCAGGAGAATCTTCCCGTCGTCCATGCAGAGCGTGCATTCGAATCCTAACGGGCGCTTCTCGGCGAGGTATCTTATTGTCAGCGAGTCAATCGTATATGTACCCGCATCATTCCTGTAGCCGAGTGCCTGAATCTTCCCCGACGAGTAGAAGTCATCTCCGTCCGGCATCCTGTAGAGCCTCGTCGCGATGGGCGAGAAATTGAACCTGTGGTTCAGGCTATCGACAGGAACTGCCTTCCCGAGCGTGTTGTCATATCTGTAGAATCCTCCCTCGGTCGAGAAGAGAACCTTGCCGCAGGTGATGTTGGGGAAATTGTTGAACGATGTCGGAAATCCGTTGAGTTCACTGAAATATTCGTTGGAGACGACCTTCGTCAGGCTGTCGTTGAAAGTGAGCCGGAAAAGCCCCTTTACCCAGTGTGCAAGCCACATCTTCCCGTCCTCATCGAAGCAGAACGCCTTGCTCGCGTCGTCCGCCCCTTCGATGAATCCGCCGAATGTCCATCTGTGCGCCGCGTTTCTTCGCAGCGTGAAAAATTTCCCGTATGTGCATCCTACCAGCACTTCATGCACTCCCGGTTTCTCAAGTTTCCATGTCCCGTTTAGGGGAATGTGCTCTTCTGTTCCGTCCGGGTACATTATATATATTCCTGCATCGTGGCAGCAGAAGAGGCATCCGTCCTTTACCGAAAGGTCCCAGACCTGCCCGATTTTGTTGCCGCATCTGCGGTAGCCGCTGTCGGCCCGGAGCGGATAGTCCGTGACGAAAAGTCCCTGATTTGTTCCGAGGTAGAGGCGGGACTTCCAGATGCAGGAGGCATATCCCGTTCCGTATATGTCGTTGTCCCCGAACAGCTTGCGTTCCGGAGCCGAGAGGTTTATATAGGAAATTCCGTTGTCGAGTGTAGCCCAGATGTTGCCGCTTCCGTCGAAGCTGACGTTGAGGACGGTGTTGTTCCCGAGTCCGGAACGAGAGTTGAGGCTGTACCATTCGCCGCTTCTGCGGTTGTAGATGAAAAGTCCGTCGGTCACTGTACCGAACGCGATGTTTTCCCCGTCAGTGGCGGCCGTGTAGGCTATGCTTTCCTTCATCCGGTCTGAAAACGGATATTTTTCTTCCGTGAGGCGGTTTCCGTCAAGTATGAACACACCGTGCTGCCTCGTCACGAATCCGAGCCTGCCCATGTCGTCCATTCTGAGTATGGCGCAGACTCTCCTGTCCTTCAGGCTTTCAGTTCCGGGCATGGTCTCGAACTTTCCTGAGTTCAGCCTCATGCATCCGACTCCGCCAACGAAGATGTGCAGGCGGTCGTCTATGGCGGCCGAACACAGGACCGGGGCATCGAAGCCGAACACTCGGATTCCCTGTTCTCCGAGAATATAGACGTGCCTGTCGTCTTGGAAGAACAGGCTTCCGTTAATTTTTCCGATGTTCCAGATTTCCGAGGTCGTGATTCCGAGGCTGTCGAGCAGGGATGTGT
>CAVBPI010000448.1:0-2011 GCA_963596955.1 bacterium
GCCGTGGGGGGGAAGAATGACCATTCTGTAATAATTTCTTAACAATTTTTTTGCACCTTTGTGAGAAAATATCGTTGATATGGAATATCTTATTCTGATTCTGTCGCTTGCGGGGATTGTGCTCGGGGCAGATTTTCTCGTGAACGGAGCCGTTGTCGTGGCGAAGAAGTGCAGGGTGTCGAGCTTTGTAATAGGGGCGGTGATTGTGGGAATCGGGACATCGCTGCCGGAGCTGGTGGTCAGCACAGTCGGAGCGATTGAGGGCAACCCGGAGGTCGCCATCGGGAACGTCGTGGGCTCCAATATATTCAATGTGTTCGCTATTCTCGGACTCACGGCCCTGTTCTTCCCGGTTGCGGTCTCACGTCAGAACATGAAGTTCGAGATTCCGTTCTGCATCGGCGTTTCGATCCTGCTGACACTGCTGGTCTATAATTTCTTCTGCGCTGGTGAGCCGCTGCTCGAAAGGGCCGACGGAGCCGTGCTTCTGACCGCGTTCGTCGCCTTCATGTGGATTTCGCTGCGACGGGGAAAGAGAGCCGCCGGCGAGGCTGTAATGGCTGACGGGAGTGCGGCGGCTGACGCAATCGCTGAAAAGGGAAGCGCCTCGGATGTTTCCGAAGCCGCCGGCGAAAAGGCCGGCAAAAGAGCCGGAAACAACTGGCGGAACAGCCTCTGGTTTGCCGCACTGAGCATCGCAGGAGGACTTGCCGCGCTGATTGTCAGCTCTAACTTCTTCGTCGATGAGGCCGTTCTGATTGCGAGAAACCTCGGAGTGAGCGATGCCTTCATCTCCATAACCCTCCTCGCCTGCGGAACCTCTCTGCCCGAACTTGCCGCATCGGTCACGGCTGCCCTGAAGAAGGACACGGACATGGCTCTCGGAAACATCATCGGTTCCAACATCTTCAACGCCACGATGATTCTCGGTACCGCCTCGCTGATAACGCCGCTCACGACCGGGAAAATCGGGTTCGTTGACTACGCGGCGATGACTCTGGCCGCCGTGCTACCGCTGATTTTCGGCATACGCGGAAAGATTACCCGCATCGAGGGACTGCTCATGCTCCTGTGCTACGCCGCCTACACCTGGTACATCGTGACCTATGTGATGGCGGTTTAGTCCTCTTCTCCGATGGAATAAGACAGTGTCAAATGAGGCAAAAGTCTTTGAAAAGAACGGAGTCACCTACGTCCCGATATACTTTGTAATGTTCTTTGAACACGATGTAAGGCTTGCGCCGGAAGAATATATTTTCTGAATCGCCGATGAAACAGGAAAGGGCTACGACGGGCGGTGACGGCCGGCGGGCTTGCCGAAGTGGCGGCGGTATTCCAGGACGGAGTTCCGGAGGTGCTTCTCGACGGCGCGGGTGGAGATGCCGAGGATTTCGGCTATCTCGGCGTGAGTCATGCCCTCGATGCGGCTCATGTAGAAGATGTCGCGGGTGCGCTCGGGGAGGTAGTTCGAGAAATCGAGGACGTCACTGATGTCAAGGTCTGACGGCATCTTTTCCGAGCCTATGGTGATGTCTTCATCAAATCCGGAATCGCCGTCCTCTTCAAAGTCGGCTGCCGCGATGATTTCCCTTGCGGAGGCTGAAAGTTCATCAAGCCTTATGGCCGAATTTTCTTCCTTGTTTCGGCTGATAATGTTGTGACAACGGTTCCTCACTGCCTTGAAAAGATAGGCCGGGACCTTGTCCGCGCTGATTTCAATCCGCTTGTCAAGAAAATTGCAGAGGACGTCGTAGAAGATGTCCTCCGCATTGTTCATGGCCGCCAGTCTCTGCCCCCCCCTATTCAGTAAACTTCTGATATACGGCACTATGCGAGGATGAATCTTGAGAACAAGATCCATCACTTCACTTTCCGAATATGTAAACATCCGTTCGTCCATAGTCCGATTTTCCGCGGCAAATATATATAAATTTTTGAAACACAGAGTTCCAAAGAACGGATATATACAACATTTGCAAAAAAATTTTGCTTACGAGGTTCGGGATTGAGA
>CAVBPI010000449.1:0-1321 GCA_963596955.1 bacterium
GTCGAGGTTCATATCAGGCATCGAAGGCACGAACCAGCCGCTCTCCTGAATCTCAAGGTCTTTTTTGGACGCGTTCGGGTCCATGTTCGTGGAGAAGCAGACATTGGTTCCGGTGTATTCCGGGAACTGGTGAATCCAGTCCTCAAAAGGCAGGTCGGACATCCACCAATGCGATGTGCCGCAGTGATTCGTCACTATGTCCATGAGCACTTTCAGCCCCTTTCCATGCGCCTTGGAGACAAATTCGCGGTAGAGCTCGTTGCTTCCGAAGCGCGGGTCGATGCGGTAGTAGTCCGAGGCCGCATAGCCGTGATAGGACTCCTGCGGGGCGTTGTCCTCAAGAAGCGGAGTGGGCCAGACTGCAGTCGCACCGAGTTCGCTGATGTAGTCCAGATGGTCGATGATTCCCTGAATGTCCCCGCCGTGGCGTCCGAAAAACTCTCCGCGGTCAGCCTTGTCGGCGGTGTCGGGTGTGGAGTCATTAGACGTATCTCCGTTCGCAAAGCGGTCTGGCATAATGAGATATATCATGTCCGCGCTCGAAAAGCTTCCGCGCTGCGCCGAATTTTCCGCCCTCTCCCCTATTTCGTAGGCGCGTTTGAAACTTTCGCCGGCCTTAGAGAAAACGAGGTAATATGTACCCGCCTTCGCATTCGGGGATATGGCGACGTCAATGAAAAGATAGTTCGGGCTGTCGGCCTTATGCACCCCGCGAATCCTCACGCCCTCCGCGCCTTCGAGCGCGACCTCATATTCCGAAATCCCCTCTCCATGCACCATCAGCTGGAGCGGCGTGCGCATCCCGACCCACCACGAAAGAGGCTCGACACGACGCACCTGCACAGGCGAAGCATCCGCCACAGACTCCGGCACAAACTTTCCGTTTCCCGCACATGAACTCAGCATAATTGCCGTCATAATCCAAAATATTCTTTTCATTTTCTTGCAAAATTAAAACAATCAAAAACAACTTGCATATTGATGCTCAATAAAAAGATGAAGTGCAAGCAATCCGCCTTTTATTGGGCATCAACGCTCCAGGACCACGGGGCACGCAACTGTGCAGTCACAGTAACGGAGTCATTCGGCAGCACGCGCCGGAAAACCAGAGTGCTATCCTCCGTGGAAACGACCTCGAAGCGTCCGCCCTTTTCGCCCGCACGAAGAGCCGGATGGTCGTGACGGAAGCGTATCAGGCCCTGATAGAATGCCGTAAAGTCATTCTCCTCCCATGCCGGAATCGGGTCTTTTTCAAAGAACTGAAAACGGTGGTTCCAGCCCGTCTCCTGCCCGGTATAAATCAGAGGCTGCCCGTTCGGAA
>CAVBPI010000449.1:1331-2006 GCA_963596955.1 bacterium
TTCGGAAGCGTGAAGGTCAGCACGGCCATCACCTCGGCAGCATCACCCATGCGCTCGAACTCGGTGCCAGCCCATGAGTTCTCGTCATGGTTGGAGGTGAACATCAGGCGGAACGCCGAGGAAGGATAGTTCTTCGCGTCACGCCCAAGGTAGTCAAGCAGTTCCGGGATGTTCTTGTGCCCCTGCGCGATGTCGTTCAGCAGATGGTGAAGCTCCCATGCGTAGGAGGCGTCGAAGCCGGAGAGGTGGAGTTGCGGATTCTCGCCCTCGGCGAGCATATAAAGCTCGGGATAGTCGGCACGCAGGTTGGAAATTGTCTTTTTCCAGAACTCGAACGGCACCTCGCAGGCCATGTCGCAGCGGAAGCCATCTACACCCTTTTCAAGCCAGAAACGCATCGCCTTTTCCTGCGCATCCCACACGGCGAGATTGTCGTAGTTAAGGGCGGCTATGTCGGTCCAGTCATACTGCACGACCGTATTACCGAGCGAATCCCTCTCGTACCAGTCCGCAGGCTCGCTGTCTATCCACACGGCATCCGGAGATGTGTGGTTTGCCACCCAGTCAAGAATCACGCGGAATCCAGACTTGTGTGCCGCAGCAAGAAATGACTCGAAGTCGTCCATTGTTCCGAACTCCGGATTCACGGCGCAGTAGTCCTTAACCGCATAATAG